>NZ_BAAALD010000064.1:0-46568 GCF_039528095.1 Kitasatospora arboriphila | reverse complement strand
CCCCCCCCCGGGGGGGCCGGCGGTGCGGCGGGCCAGTTCGGCGGCGAGGCCGGCCGGGCCGGCGGCGGCGAGGGTCCAGCCGGCGGGCTCCTCGCCGGAGCCGGCCGGTGCGGTCGCGGCGGCCAGCGGGCGGGGCAGCACGGCGCCGGTCCGCAGCCCGCCGGGCAGCCGTCCGCGGAGGCGGCAGCCGGTGAGCCCGGACGGTTCCTGGGTCTCCCGGACGGGCGGGTAGGCGAGCCGGCGCCCGGCCATCACCGGTCCGTAGAGCCGGGAGAGCAGGCCGGTGCGGTCGCCGAGCCGGAAGGCGGCGTCGCGGAGCAGGACCTCGGCCGGGCCGTCCACCAGCCAGGCGCGGGTCTGGATGTCGGTGTCGCGGACGACCCGCCGGGCGACCGCGGAGCGCTCCGGCCCGTAGCCGTCGAGCAGGGTGGCGGGCGCCTCGCCGTGGATCACCGCCGCGAGCTTCCAGGCGAGGTTGTGGGCGTCCTGCAGGCCGGTGTTGAGGCCCTGGCCGCCGGCCGGGCTGTGCACGTGGGCGGCGTCGCCGGCGAGGAAGACCCGGCCGAGCCGGAAGTCCCCGGCGTGCCGGGCGTGCACCCGGAAGACGCTCTGCCAGACCGGCTCGCCGATCCGGACGCCCTGCGGCCCGCGCTCGTCGACGATCTCCTGCATCATCGCGACACCGACGTCCTGGCCGGGCGGCAGGCTGGAGAAGAAGCGGAAGATGCCGTCGGGCAGCGCGACGACGACCAGCGCGCCCTGCGGGGACTGGTAGTAGTGCGCCTGGTCGGCCGGGAGTTCGCCCTCGATCGGGGCGTCCACCAGGGCGAAGGCGGTCTCGTAGGTGCTGCCGAGGAAGCCGGTGCCGATCTGGGCCCGGACGGCGCTGCCGGCCCCGTCGGCGCCGATGACGAAGGGCACCCGGGTGCGCTCGATCCGGCCGTCCCGGTGCTCCAGCACGGCGGTGACCCCGTCGGTGGCCTCGACCCGGCCGGAGAAGTCGAGGTTGTCGAAGCAGAGCAGGCGGACGCCGCGCTCCACCTTGCCGCCGAGTTCGTGCAGCCGGGCCTCGACGACGTCCTCGGTGGCGCTCTGCGGCAGGCAGAGCGGGGCGAGGTCCTCGGTGAAGCCGAAGGTGCCGAGCGGCCGCCGGTCGGAGTAGTACCGGAAGGCGTTGATCCGGACGGAGGCGGCGCGGATCGCGTCCAGCATGCCGAGGTCGTCGAGCACGTCCAGGGTGCGCGGCCAGAGCAGCAGGGCCTTGGGGAGGCGGGCGGCGGCCGGGGCCCGGTCGACGATCCTGACCCGGACGCCGCGGCGCAGCAGTTCGCAGGCGGCGAGCATGCCGGTCGGTCCTCCGCCGACGACCAGGACGTCGACGTCCGATGCGGTGATCGCTTTGTCTGTCATGGAACTGACTCCTCGTCTGCCCGGAGGCTGAGTAGCAGATTGACGCTGTCCATAAGATATCTTATGGTCGTCTCGGTTTGTGAAGTACGTAGATGACTGATGGATGGGGGAAGTGATGAGCGTCCTGGCGGAGCAGGACCTGGCCGCGCCGCGCGCGGGCCGCGCGGCCGGCGGGCCGGCGATCATGGTGGCGGTCGCGCTGGCCAGCGTGATGCTGCCGCTCACCGTCACCGGGCCGGCCGTGGCGCTTCCGGCGCTGGCGACCGACCTGGGGGCCGGCGTCGGCGCCGCACAGTGGGTGCAGAACGCCTACGGCGTCACCTTCGCGGCCTGCCTGCTGGCCGCCGGCGGCCTCGCCGACCGCTTCGGCCGGCGGCGGGTGCTGCTGATCGGCGTCCAGGTGTTCCTGGCGATGTCGCTGGTCTGCGCGCTGGTGCCGAACATCATGCTGGTCGACCTCGCCCGGGCGCTGCAGGGCGTCGGCGCCGCCGGTGTCCTCACCAGCGGCGCGGCGATCCTCGCCGCCTCCTTCGACGGACCGGCCCGGGCCAGGGCGTTCGGCGTGCTCGGCGCCTCCTTCGGGTTCGGCCTGGCGCTCGGCCCCCTGGTCGCCGGTGTGCTGGTGGCCTCGGTCGGCTGGCGGGCGGTGTTCCTGCTGAACGTCGTGCTCGGCGCGGTCGTGCTCGCCCTGGTGCCGCGGCTGCCCGAGTCCCGCGACCCGGCCGCCCGCCGGATCGACCGGGGCGGACTGGTGACCTTCAGCGGCAGCCTGGCCCTGCTGGCGCTGTACTTCGTCGAAGGCCCGGAGCAGGGCTGGACGAGCGTCGCCGCGATCGGCTCACTGGTCGGCGCGGCCCTGTTCATGCTGCTCTTCGTGCTGGTCGAACTGCGCGTCGAGCGGCCGATGTTCGACCTGTCGCTGTTCCGCCGGCCGACCTTCGTGGTGGTGGTCTGCCAGCCGTTCACCATCACCTTCGGGTTCGTGGTGCTGCTGGTCTACCTGCCGCAGTACCTGCAGGGCGTCGGCGGCCGCAGCGCCACCGAGGCCGGCGCACTGCTGCTGCCGCTCACCCTGCCGGTGCTGGCCCTGCCGCTGGTCGCCGGGAAGATCGCCGCCCGGCTGCCGCTGCGGGTGATGCTCGCCGCCAGCTCCGCGCTGATCGCCGCCGGATCGCTCTGGCTGGTGGTGCTCGGCCCGGACGCCGGCTGGGCGCAACTGACCGGACCGCTCGCGGTGTTCGGCGTCGGCGTGGGCAGCGCCTTCGGCGTGATGGACAACGCCGCGGTCAGCGTCGTCCCGGTCGAGCGCTCCGGAATGGCCTCCGGCATCTTCAACACCATGCGCATCACCGGCGAGTCGGTCGCCATCGCCGGGGCCGGCGCGCTGCTGGCCGGCCTCTCCGCCGCGGGCCTGCAGGGCCGGGTGCCGGGGCTGGACACGGCCGGCGAACGCGCCCTGGCCGGCGGCGCCGTGCAGGGCGGGCTGGGCGAGCAGCTCGGCACCCTGCCCGCCGGGGTCCGCGCCGCCGCCTCGGACGCGGCCGCCGACGCCCTCACCTCGGCGATGCACACCGGATTCGTCGTCCTCGCCGTGCTCGCGCTGATCGGCGCGGTCACCACCTTCGCGGTGGTCCGCGACCGGGAGCTCACGGGCACCTCCTGACCGCGTCCGGCGCGGGGCGCGGCCCCCCCCCGTCCCCGCGCCGGACGCACCCCGGCCCCACCACCGCCCCCACACCCCCGAACCCAGCACCGCCATTCGACAGAGGAGAACACCGCACCATGCGCACACGACAGTTGGGCAGCACCGGGATCACCGTCGGCGCGATCGGCCTCGGCTGCATGGGCATGAGCTTCGCGTACAGCCCGACCCGCCGCGACGACGCCGAGTCGGTCCGGGTGATCCACCGGGCGATCGACCTCGGCGTCACCCTGATCGACACCGCGGACGTCTACGGCCCGCACACCAACGAGGAGCTGGTCGGCCGCGCGATCCGCGACCGGCGGGACGAGATCGTGCTCGCCAGCAAGGCCGGCCTGGTCGTCCGGGACGGCGAGATCCTGCCCGACGGCCGCCCCGAGCACCTGCGCGCCGCCGCCGAGGGCTCGCTGCGCCGCCTCGGCATCGACCGGATCGACCTCTACCAGCTGCACCGGGTCGACCCGGCGGTGCCGGTCGAGGAGTCCTGGGGCGTGCTCGCGGAGCTCGTCCGCGAGGGCAAGGTCGGCGCGATCGGCCTCTCCGAGGCGACCGTCGAGCAGCTCGACGCCGCGCACGCCGTCCACCCGGTGGCCACCGTGCAGAGCGAGCTCTCGCTGTGGAGCCAGGACCAGCTCGACGAGGTGGTGCCGTGGGCGGCCCGCCACGGCGCCGGCTTCATCGCCTACTCGCCGCTCGGCCGCGCCTTCCTGACCGGCGCCATCACCTCGGCCGCCGCACTGGAGGGCGAGGACTGGCGGCAGGGCAACCCGCGCTTCCAGCCGGAGGCGATCGAGGCCAACCAGAAGCTGGCCGAGGGCGTGGCCGAGGTCGCCGCCCGCTACGGGGCGACGCCCTCGCAGGTCGCGCTGGCCTGGGTGCTGGCCCAGGGCGAGCACGTGGTGCCGATCCCCGGCACCAAGCGGCTCGCCTACCTGGAGGAGAACGCCCGCGGCGGCGACCTCGCGTTGGAGGCCGAGGACCTGGCGCTGCTGACCCGGCTCGGCGCCACCGCCGTCGGCACCCGGTACTGACGGCCGGCCGCGCCACCGGCCGGCCCCCGCAGCCACCACCGAACCACCACCGCAACCACCGCGGCGCCCCGCAGCCCGCAGGGGGGCACCCGGACCGAGGGCGCCCGCCGCACCGGTGCCAGGCCGACCCCTGGACCGCATCCGAGGAGCAACGAGGAGGAACCGCATGACCACCGCACCGCTCGCCCCCGTCGAGGCACCGAGCCACCCGGCCGAGGCCGTCCCGCTGTCCTGGGCCACCACCCTGGACCGCGGACTGGTCCACCGGGACGCCGTCGGCGAGGTCTTCGTCACCGACCTGCGCGGGGACGAGGACGGCCACTACACGGCCGCCGCCCAGCTGCCCCGCTCGCACGCCTACTACGGCGACCACCTGCTCCGGCCCGGCACCCACGACCCGGTGCTGCTGCTGGAGGCCGCGCGGCAGGCCACCCTGGCCGGGGCGCACCTGTTCCACGGCATTCCGACCGACCACAAGTTCATCCTGACCTTCCTGCGGATCCACCTGATCCGGCCGCAGCTGCTGACCATCGGCGACAGCCCGCTCGACCTGGTGCTCAAGGTGACGGTGACGGACCGCCGGGTCCGCGAGGGCCGGGTGACCGGGCTCGACCACCGCGTCGACCTCACCGTGGACGGCACCGTGATCGGCTGGGCCGGCGTCGGCCTGCGCTTCCGCGACCCGGCCGGCTACCGCGAGATGCGCCTGCGCAACCGCGACGGCGCCGCGCTCCCCAGCACCGCGGTGCTGCCGCCGCAGACCGGCGGCACGGGCGGCCCCGGCCTGCCGGCCGCCCCCGACCTGGTCGGCCGCGCCGACCCGCGCAACGTGGTGCTCCTCGACCCGCGGCTCGCCGCCGGCGGCGCCACCGCGGTGCTGCGGATACCGGCCGGCAACCCGAGCATGTTCGACCACCCGCAGGACCACCTGCCGGGCATGGTGCTCGCCGAGGCCGCCCGCCAGCTCGCCCTGTTCACCGCGCTGGACACCCGTGGGCTGTCCGCCGCCAAGACCTTCCCGGTCGACCTGGCCGTCACCTTCGCCCGGTTCGGCGAACTGGAGCCGCGGACGGTGCTGACGGCGACCCTCGGCGACGAGAAGCCGCTCGGCGCGGAGGCCGGCGAACACGCCTACTACACCCAGGGCGGCCCGCTCGACCTGGACGAGGCCGAGCCCGGCGCCGCCGTCACCCAGCTGCCGGTCGTGGTGGACGCCCGCCAGAACGGCGAGTCGATCGCCCGGTTCGTCCTCTCGCTGGCACGCATCCGCGGCTAGCAGGCTGTACGCGTACCCGGCGGGCCCGGGCGCACCGCCCGGTGCGGCCCGGCCCGTGACCGACCGACAGCACAGCAGGGGGAGACCGATGTCCAGCACCGCCGCCGCGTTCTTCGACGTGGACGAGACCCTCGTCCGGGTCAAGAGCATGTTCCACTTCCTGGAGTTCTACCTGCGCCGCCGCGGCGAGCCGGAGGGCACCTTCGCCCGGCTCACCGCCGACCTCCGGGCCGCCGCCGCGGCCGGCACGCCCCGGCAGGTCGTCAACCGCGCCTACTACCGGCTGTACGCCGGGGAGAGCGCGGAGCGGCTCGCCGCGGCCGGTGAGGCCTGGTTCGAACGGGCCGTCGAGGACGACCTGTTCGTGCCGGAGACGGTCACCGCGGCCGAGCGGCACCGGGCCGCGGGCGACGCCCTCGTCCTGGTCTCCGGCTCCTTCTTCGCCTGCCTCGACCCGATCGCCGCCCAGCTGCGGGCGGACTGGACGGTCGGCACCCGGCCGGTGGTCCGCGGCGGCCGGCTCACCGGCGAGGTGGTCGTCCCGGTGATCGGCGCGGTCAAGGGCCGGGTCGCCTCGGCGGTCGCCGGCGTCCGAGGCGTGGACCTCGCCCGCTGCGCCGCGTACGGGGACCACTCCAGTGACATCCCGCTGCTGGCCGCGGTGGGCCGGCCGGTCGCGGTCGGCGACGACCCGGTGCTCACCGCGCACGCCGAACTCGCCGGCTGGCAGCGGCTGGTGCCCGCCGAGCCGGTGCGGGCGGCGGTCTGAGCACGTGCTGCGCACCCCCGCCCGGCGGGCCCGGGGGAGCGGCGCGGACGGCACCCGGCCGGGGCCGTACCGCGCGGCGACAGGCCCGCACCGACGACAGGAGGGGACCATGACACCGATCGGCATCGTGGGCACCGGCTCGTACGTGCCCGCGGAGGTCGTCAGCAACGAGGAGGTCGCGGCCGGGGCGGGCGTGACCGCGGAGTGGATCGAGGAGAGGACGGGCATCGGCCGGCGGCACCGCGCCGCCCCGCACGAGGCCACCTCCGACCTGGCCGCCGAGGCGGCCCGCAGAGCGCTCCGGCAGGCCGGGGTGACGGCAGACCGGCTCGCCTTCGTGGTGGTCGCGACGTCCACCCCGGACCATCCGCAGCCCGCCACCGCCAGCATCGTGCAGCACCTGATCGGCGCCCGCCGGGCGGCCGCCTTCGACGTCAACGCCGTGTGCAGCGGTTTCGTGTACGGGCTGGCCGTCGGCACCCAGATGCTCCGCGGCGGCACCGACCCCGCCGCGCCGTACGGACTGGTGATCGGGGCGGACATCTACTCCCGGATCCTCGACCGGGAGGACCGGAGGACGGCCGTGCTGTTCGGCGACGGCGCGGGCGCCGCCGTGCTCGGGCCCGTCCCGGCCGGGCTCGGCGTGGTGCAGACGCTGCTGCAGGGCCGCGGCGACCAGCACCGGCTGATCGGCGTCGCGGCCGGCGGCAGCCGCCGGCCGGCCTCGGCGGAGACGGTCGCCGAGGGCGGGCACTGGTTCCGGATGGACGGGCGGGCGGTGCGCGGCTTCGTCCACGAGGCGCTGCCCGGCGCGGTCTCCACGCTGCTCCGGCGGGCCGGGGTGCCCGCCCGCGAGGTGCGGCACTTCGTCCCGCACCAGGCCAACGGGGTGATGCTGAACCAGGTGTGGCCGGAGCTCGGACTGCCCGGCGCCACCATGCACCTGACGGTCGACCGGCATGCCAACACCGGCGCCGCCTCGGTGGCCGTCACCCTGGACGCGGTGCACCGCCGCGGCGGGCTGGAGCGCGGGGACCTGGTGCTGCTGGCCGGCTTCGGCGGCGGGATGAACATCGGCGCCGCCCTGCTGCGCTGGGCGCTGGACCAGCCGGCCGGCCCGCTCGGCGAGCCGGTGTACCGGGCCGAGGACGAGGCGGCCGAACGGCTCGCCTCCTGGGGGCTGCTCTCCGGGGCCGCCCTGCGCTGAGCGGGCCCCGGCGGCGAGCCGCGGTGCGCGTGCCCGGACGGCCGGGCCCGTGCCCCGCGGCTCGGCCGCGTCCGGGCGCGGCGGGACGCCCGGGAGGGGGCCGCACCACGTCCGGGTGCCGCCCGGGCGGCGTACCGACGAGCGTCCGGTGACGGCTTTCTGACGCTCCGTCGGTGTTCAGTAAAGGGATGTCAAAACCGGTCGGCCCGACTCGGAAACCCCTTCGAAAACAAACCGGTTGGTCTGTAGGATTGGGGACACCCGGTGAACACCCGAAGGGGGATTTGTACGGTGTCCCAGATACTGGACCTGCGTCCGGAGGATGTGCTGTTCGCCCGCACGGTCGACCGCGCGCTCGTGCACCGGGCCGCGGTGTCGGAGGTGCTCCTGACGGACTGCCGACCGGTCGGCGACCTGGACTTCGTCCTCGGCGCGCAATGGCCCCGCGGCCACGGCTTCCACCTGCCGGTCGCCGACCGCTGGTACGACCCCGTCCTGATGGCGGAGACGGTCCGCCAGGCCGGCCTGGTCGTCGCGCACACCGCCTTCGGCGTCCCGCTCGACCGGCACTTCCTCATGTGGGACGTGGCCTTCGAGGCCGACCCGGCCGCGCTCGCCTTCACCGGCGCGCCCGCCAACCTCTCGCTCATGGCCACCTGCGAGGACGTCCGCCGGCGCGGCACCGGCCTCGCCGGCATGCGGATCCGGATGCACGTGCTGCGCGACGGCCGGGCCCTCGGCACCGCCACCGGCGCGCTCAGCTGCACCACCCCGGGCGCCTACCGCAGGCTGCGCGGCGACCGGCTCGCCGCCGCCTTCGAGCGGCCGCTGCCGCCGCTGCCCGTGCCGCCGCCGCTGGTCGGCCGCGACCGGGCCGCCGACGTGGTGCTCGCGCCCACCGCCCAGCCGCAGGTCTGGCAGGTCCGCTCGGAGCGCAGCCACCCGGTGCTGTTCGACCACGAGGTCGACCACGTGCCCGGCATGGTGCTGGTCGAGGCGATGCGGCAGGCCGCCTGCCTCGCCACCGGCCGGCCCGCGCCGCTGGTCACCGCGCTCTCGGCGTCCTTCCGCCGGTACGTCGAGTTCGACGGGCCCTGTCTCGTCCGGGCCGAGGCGGGTGCCGCCTCGGTGCACGGGGCGGCGGTCGAGGTCGTCATGGAGCAGGGCGGCGAGACCGTGGCGCACGGCAGCCTCCGGGTCCTGCCGACCGGCTGAGCCGTCGTCCGGTCCGGGTCCCGCGCCACGGGACGGCGCGGGCGGGTGCCGGGGCGGGCTCAGGCGCCGGTCGGCGCGTTCGCCAGCGCCGCCGTGGCGCGGCCCAGCAGGGCCAGCAGCCGCTCGCGCTCCTCGGCGTCGAACTCCGCGTCGAGGGCCTGCTCCACCGCCATCGCCGCCTGGTCGGCCCTGGCCAGCAGGGTGCGGCCGCTCCTGGTCAGCCGGGCCTCCAGGATGTGCTGGTGGATCGGGTGCGGCTTGCGTTCGACGAGCCCGCGCCCCTCCAGGGTGCCCAGCACGGAGGACATCGTCTGCGGGGTGACCAGGCAGCGCCGGGCCAGTGCCGCCCCGGACAGCCCGGGCTCCTCCGACAGCACCAGCAGCACGGTGTACTGCGGGGTGCTGAGCTTGAACGGGCGCAGTGCCGCATGCTTGGCCGCGATCAGCTCCTGCTCGGCGCGCTTGATGTGGTGGCCGAGGCGCTGGTCGATAGGCATCGTCATGCCCACCTGTATATCAGGCATCTTAGGTCTGTATGAAGCCTGCGTGTCGTGGAGGCGGTACCGTACCGCGCGGTCGGTCCGTTCCGGAGCCGCCGCGCGGCGCTCCGCCGTGCCCGCGTCGGGGCCGGTCGCGGCGGTCCCCGGGCGCCCCGTCCGCCCGGGCGGGCCCGGCCCGACACACCGTCACCCGGCGGTCCGCGGGCGCGGTGCCGACGTACATTGACGGAATGATCACGTACGTGGAGCGGCAGGCGGGGGAGCTGGCGGCGGCGGGCCGCTGGCCGGAACTGCTCGGACTGTTCCGGCGGCTGCGCGACACCTCCCCCCGCACGGCCGGCCCGATCGGGCACCTCCTCGCGTACAAGGCCCCGCCGGAGCACGCCGCCCGGCTCTTCGACCGGGACGGCGGCCCGCACGCCGCCGCCGGCGAGCACGACCACGACGCGGGACCGCTCTGGGAGGTCCTCGCCACCCGGCACTCCTGGCGCCGGCTCGCCCCGCTGCTGGAGCCCGCGCCGGTGCGGCGGCTGGTCGCCCACACCCGCGCCCTGCTCGGCGAGGAGGTCGCCGGCCGCGCCGAGGCCGACCCGGAGGGCGTGCCGTTCGCGCTGGAGCCCTGGGAGCAGGCCGGCTGGGAGGAGGGCGTCCGGGTGCGCGACTACCTGCCGGCCGGCGGAGCCCGGCGGGCGCTGTTCGCGCTGCCCGACACCCGCGAGGACCTCGTCCGCCTCGACCTCCCGGTCGCCGGCCGGCCGGTCGCCGGTTTCGCCAGGGCGCGGCTGTCGCACACGCTCGCGCCCTGGCTCACCGCGGTCTGCGTGCAGGGCACCGCCCCCGAGGCCGCCGCCCGGCTCGCCCCCGGCCGCCGGGTGCTGGCCGGGCACCTGCCCTTCGCCGCCGCGTACCCGGCCCTCGTCCAGGCGGCCTCCGGCACGCCCCGGCTCGGCACCGCCCACGGCCGCCTCGCCGTCTGGCACCTGCTCGCCGCGATGGCCGGCACCGCCCGGCCGGTGGCGGCCGAGGTCAACGCCCTGGTCGCCCGGCTGCGCTGCCTCGCCTGGTCGGAGCCGCGCGACGAGCTCTGGTACCTGCACCTCGCGCTGGAGGACCCGGCCACCGGCCTGGCCTGGGCCGTCAGCGGCACCGCCGAGGCCTGACCCCGACCCGGGCGGTGCCCGGCACGCACGACGGCGCCCCCCGGGGGTCCGGGGGGCGCCGACCGGGCCGCGGCCTCAGGCCTTGGTGGTCTCCACCTCCGGTGCCTGCGGCTGTGCGGGGACGGCACCGGTGTGCGGGTCGGCGAGCGCGGACTCGTCGAACGGCAGGCCGCCGGCCAGGACGAGGTCGAGCCGCTCGCGGTCGAGCTCGCCCGTCCAGTGGCCGATCAGCACGGTGGCCACCGCGTTGCCGGCGAAGTTGGTGAGCGCCCGCGCCTCCGACATGAAGCGGTCGATGCCGACGATCAGGCCGACGCCGTCGACCAGCTCCGGCCGGTGCGACTGCAGGCCGCCGGCCAGCGTCGCCAGGCCGGCGCCGGTGACCCCGGCCGCGCCCTTGCTGGCGATCACCATGAAGAGCAGCAGCGAGAGCTGCTGGCCCAGCGACATCGGCTTGTCCATCGCCTCCGAGATGAAGATGGAGGCCATGGTGAGGTAGATCGCGGTGCCGTCCAGGTTGAAGCTGTAGCCGGTCGGCACGGTGATGCCGACGACCGGACGGCTGACCCCGAGGTGCTCCATCTTGGCGATCAGCCGGGGCAGCGCGCTCTCCGAGGACGAGGTGGAGAGGATCAGCAGGAACTCCCGGCCGAGGTAGCGCAGCAGCGAGAACACGTTGACCCCGGCCACCAGCCGCAGCAGCAGGCCGAGCACCACGGCGACGAACAGCGCGCAGGTCAGGTAGAAGCCGAACATGATCATGGCGAGGCTCTTCAGCGCGGCGGTGCCGGTGGCGCCGACCACCGCGGCGATCGCGCCGAAGGCGCCGATCGGGGCCACCCACATGATCATCGACATGATGCGGAACACCAGCCGCTGCAGGTGCTCGACGCCGCGCAGCACCGGCGCGCCGACCGGGCCCATCGCCTGCAGGGCGAAGCCGGCCAGCAGGGCCACCAGCAGGGTCTGTAGCACCTTGCCCTCGGTGAGGGCGGAGAAGAGCGTCGTCGGGATGATGCCGAGCAGGAAGTCGGCCGTCCCGGTGGCCTCGCCCGCGGCCGCCTGGGCGTGCCCGGACTTGGCCAGGGCGCTCGTGAGGTGCAGCCCGGAGCCGGGCTCGATCAGGTTGCCCACCAGCAGGCCGATGCCCAGCGCCACGGTGGACATCACCAGGAAGTAGCCGAGCGCCAGTCCGCCGACCCGGCCGACCTTGGCCGCCTTGGTGACCGAGCCGATGCCGAGCACGATGGTGCAGAAGATCACCGGGCTGATCATCATCTTGATCAGATTGACGAAGCCCGTGCCGATCGGCTTCAGCTCCACCGCCGCGTCCGGCGCGGCGAGACCGACGACGATGCCCGCGGCCACCGCCGCGATCACCGCCAGGTAGAGGTAGTGCGTACGGTCGACTCTGCGGCGGACTGCTCCTGCGCTCGACATTCCACGGCTCCTTCGCCCAGCTGTCCCTGACGGCCCCGGGGGGAGGGCCGGTGAAGACTATGGGTGCCGGAGTGACGGGGGTCACGTTTGCGTTCATAGAGTTCACACCGGACGGTGCCGCCGCCGGGGGAGGACCGTGCACACTGGCCGGTATGCGCATCCGCCCAGGCCGTCCGGCCCGCACGGCCCCGCCGGTCCGACCGGCCGCGGGGGACCGTCCCGCGCGCCGACCGCTGCGCAGCCTCGCCGGGCAGCTCTTCGCCGTCCAGGTGGTGATCGTCGCCGCGGTGGTCGCCGGCGGCGCCGTCCTCGCCTACCTCTTCACCGAGCACCGCACCCACGACGCCGCGGTCCGCCAGGTCACCGCCGCCGCCCGGGCCGTCGCCGACGCACCGGCCGTCGCCGAGGCCGCCACCGGCCCGGACCCGACCGCCGTGCTCCAGCCCTACGCCGAACGGGTCCGCCGGGACACCGGCGTGGACTTCGTCACCGTCATGGACACCCACGGCATCCGCTGGGCGCACCGCGACCCGGCCCAGATCGGCCGCCCCTTCCTCGGCCACACCGACGGCGCGCTCGCCGGCCGCACCACCAGCGAGACCTACACCGGCACCCTCGGCCCCTCCGTCCGGGTCGTCACCCCGATCCTCGACGGGCACGGCCGGGTGGTCGGCCTGGTCAGCTCCGGCATCACCCTGGAGTCGATCAGCGCCCGGCTGCGCGGCCCGCTGCTCGCCCAGGCCGGCGTCGCCGCGGGCGCCCTCGCGCTCGGCGGCGCCGGCACCTACCTCGCCAACGCCCGGCTGCGCCGGCACACCCACGGCATGGGCGCCGCCGAACTCAGCCACCTGTACGACTACCACCAGGCCACCCTGCACTCCGTCCGCGAGGGCCTGGTGCTGCTCGACCGGGCGCACCGGGTGGTGCTCTGCAACGACGCCGCCCGCGAACTCCTCGGCCTGCAGGGCGAGGTGGAGGGCCTGCCGTTCGACGCGCTCGGCCTGCCCGAGTCGCTGGTGCGGGCCGTGCTCGGGCCGGAACCGGCCCACGACGAGGTGCACCTGACCGCGGAGCGGGTCGTGGTGCTCAACACCTCGCCGATCGGCACCGGCCTCGGCAGCGTGCTCACCCTCCGCGACCACACCGAACTCCAGTCGCTCACCGGCGAACTGGACAGCGTCCGGGGCTTCGCCGACGCCCTCGGCGCCCAGGCCCACGAGGCCGCCAACCGGCTGCACGCCGTCGTCTCGCTGGTCGAACTCGGCCGCCACCAGGACGCGGTGGACTTCGCCACCGCCGAACTCGAACTCGCCCAGCGGCTCACCGACAAGGTCGTCGGCGCGGTCGGCGAACCCGTCCTCGCCGCCCTGCTGCTGGGCAAGGCCTCGCAGGCCGCGGAACGCGGCGTCGACCTCGTCCTCACCGAGGACAGCCGGATCGACGACGGCGTGCTGCCGCCCGACCTCGCCCCGCGCGACCTGGTCACCGTGCTCGGCAACCTGATCGACAACGCCGTCGACGCGGCCATCGAGAACGCCGCCGAGCACCCCGGCCCGCCCGAGGTCACCGTCATGGCCCGGGTCGACGGCGGCCACCTGCTGCTCCGGGTCGCCGACACCGGCGCGGGCATCGACGCGGCCGCCGCCGGCGAGGTGTTCCGCCGCGGCTGGACGACCAAGCAGCACGGCCGCGGCCTCGGCCTCGCGCTCGTCGCCCAGACCGCCCGCCGCAACGGCGGCACCGTCGAGGTCGGCCGCGACCGCGGCGCCGTGCTCACCGTCCGGCTGCCGCTCCAGCGGGAGGCCGCCCGATGACCGCCGAGATCTCCGTGCTGGTGGTCGAGGACGACCCGGTGGCCGCCGACGCGCACGCCCTCTACGTCGCCCGCACCCCCGGATTCCGGGTGGCCGCCACCGTGCACAGCTGCGCCGGGGCGCTGCGCGCCCTGGAGCGGGCCCGGGCCGGCGGCGCCCCCGTCGACCTGGCCCTGCTCGACCTCTACCTGCCGGACGGCCACGGGCTGCAGCTCTGCCGCACCCTGCGGGCGGCCGGCCACACCACGGACGTCATCGCCGTCACCTCCGCCCGGGACCTGGCGATGGTCCGCCAGGCCGTGTCGGCGGGCGTCGTCCAGTACCTGCTGAAGCCGTTCAGCAGTGCGGCGCTGCGCGAACGGCTGGACCGCTACGCCCGCTACCGGGCCAGCCTCGGCCGGCCCGGCGAGGCGGTCGGCCAGGACGAGGTCGACCAGGCGTTCGCCCTGCTCCGCACCCCCGAACGGTCCGCGCTGCCCAAGGGGTTGAGCGCCCCGACGCTGGAGACCGTGGCCGGGGTGCTGCGGGCCGCCGACGCCGGGCTCTCCGCGGCCGCGGCGGGCACCGCCGCCGGGGTCTCGCGGATCACCGCCCGCCGCTACCTGGAGCACCTGGTCGACACCGGGCTCGCCGTCCGGGAGCCGCAGTACGGCCAGGTCGGCCGGCCCGAGCTCTGCTACCGCTGGCGCGGCTGATCAGACCCGTTCGGCGACGGCGAGGAAGCGCTCGTCGGTGTCGGTGTACGAGAGCGTCCGCCAGCCGTTCGCGGCCAGCAGCGGGCGGAGGTTGGGCTCGGCCCGCAGGTCGTCCGGGGTGAGCGCGCGGCCGTGCCGGGCGGCGAGCGCGGCCCGCCCGATCGGGTGGTAGAGCGCGAGACGGCCGCCCGGCGCCGTCACCCGGGCGAGTTCGCGCAGGCCCTCGGCGGGTCCGGGCAGATGGGCGATCAGGCCGGCGCCGAACACCAGGTCGGCCACCCCGTCGGGCAGCGGCAGCCGGGCGCAGTCGGCCTGCACCAGGGCCGCGACCGGGCGGTGAGCCGAGGCGACGGCCAGCATCTCCGGCGTCAGGTCCACCCCGAGCACGGTGCCCCGGGGCCCGACCGCGTCCCGCAGCAGCGGCAGCGCCCGCCCGGTGCCGCAGCCGGCGTCGATCACGAACGCACCCTCGCCGGGCGCCAGTTCGGCGATCGCCGCGGCGTACCGCGGTCCGTCGTCGGGGAACTTCGCGTCCCACCCCGCGGCCCGGACCGCGAAGAACTCCCGGGTGCGTGCGCGCTCCGCGCGATCGTCCTCGGCCATGCACCGCAGTCTAGGGGCCGGTCGGGGAGGGGAGCGGTGCGCCGGGCGGCCGCAGCTGTCGCACCCGCTCGGGCCGTGACCTTTCGGCGGCCGGCTCGTTGGGGCAGGGCGGAGCCGTGCCCGGGGTGGACTTCGGTAGGAAATGTCCGATCCTGCGGCGGCGGACCGGCTCCAGCCGGTAAAGTTAGGCTTACCTAACTTCGCGAGGAGAGCCCGTCCGTGAGCCCCACCGTCGACACCGCCGCCCCGGCCGGTGACGCCATCCTGCGCCGCCAGCGCATCCGCGAGTCCGCCGCCCGCACCTACGCCCGGTCCTTCCCGATCGTGCCGGTCCGGGCCAACGGCATGACCGTGGAGGGGGCCGACGGGCGGCGCTACCTCGACTGCCTCAGCGGGGCCGGCACCCTCGTCCTCGGCCACAACCACCCCGTCGTGCTGGAGGCCATCCGCCGCACCCTCGACGGCGGCGCCCCGCTCCACCTCCTCGACATCGCCACCGCCGAGAAGGACGACTTCACCACCGCCCTCTTCGAGGCGCTGCCGCCCGCCTTCGCCGCCCGCGCCAGGGTGCACTTCTGCGGCCCGGCCGGCACCGACGCCGTCGAGGCCGCCCTCAAGCTCATGCAGACCGCCACCGGCCGCAGCGGCGCCCTCGCCTTCACCGGCGCCTACCACGGCATGACGGCCGGGGCGCTCGCCGTCACCGGCTCGGTCGCCGTCAAGGCGCCGCTGCCCGGCGGCGGCGAAGTCACCCGGCTGCCCTACCCGTACCCCTACCGCTGCCCCTTCGGCGTGGGCGGCGAGCGCGGCGCCGAGCTGTCCGCCGCCTACACCGAACGGCTGCTGGACGACCCGGCCGGCGGGGTCACCGCCCCCGCCGCGATGATCCTGGAGGCCGTCCAGGGCGAGGGCGGAGTCGTCCCGGCCCCGGACGACTGGCTGCGCACCATGCGCCGGATCACCGCCGACCGCGGCATCCCGCTGATCGTCGACGAGGTGCAGACCGGCGTCGGCCGCACCGGCGCCATGTGGGCGGTGGAGCACAGCGGCATCGAACCGGACGCGATGGTCCTCTCCAAGGCCATCGGCGGCAGCCTCCCGCTGGCCGCCGTCGTCTACCGCGAGGACTACGACGGCTGGCGGCCCGGCGCGCACACCGGCACCTTCCGCGGCAACACCCTCGCCATGGCGGCCGGCGCCGCCACCCTGCGGTACGTCGCCGCGCAGGGCCTGGTCGAGCGCTCCCGCACGGTCGGCGCACGGATGGCCGCCCGGCTCGCCGGCCTGCAGGGCCACCTCCCGGTGATCGGCGACGTCCGCGGCCGCGGCCTGATGCTCGGCGTCGAACTCGTCGACCCGGCCGGCACCCCCGACAGCTGCGGCGCCCTGCCCGCCGACCCGGCGCTCGCCGTCCGGGTCCGCGAGGCCTGCCTGCAGCGCGGCCTGATCGTCGAACTCGGCGGCCGCCACGGCGCGGTGCTCCGCCTGCTGCCGCCGCTCACCATCACCGACGAACAGGCCGACGCCGTCCTCGACCAGCTCGCCGACGCCGTCGAGGCCGCCGCCCGGGCGCAGCCGTGAGACCCCCGGCCGGCCCCGCCGCCCTGCGGCCGCTGCTGGACGAGGTGCTGACCGCGCTCGCCGCCGTGGCCGAGGACCGCGGCGGCCCGATCCCGGCCGGCCGGCCCGACGTCATCACCGGACTCGTCCGCGACGCCCTCGCCGCCCCGCCCGGCCCCGACGCCCTGGCCCGGCTCACCCGGCTGCTCGCCGGGTACGCCGCCGACCCGGCCGACCCCGCCTGCGCGGCCCACCTGCACTGCCCGCCGCTGGCCGTCGCCGCCGCCGCGGATCTCGCCGTCAGCGCCCTCAACCCCTCCCAGGACTCCTGGGACCAGGCCCCCGCCGCCACCGCCCTCGAGACCGCCCTGCTCGCCGAACTCGCCGCCCTGGCGGGCCTCCCGGCGACAGCCGCGGGCGTCCTCACCTCGGGCGGCAGCGAGTCCAACCTGATGGGCCTGATGCTCGCCCGCGACCGCGCCTTCCCCGGCGCCGAACTGCACGGCCTCCCCGCCGGGGCCCGCCCGCGGATCCTCGCCTCCGCCGCCGCGCACTTCTCCGTCCAGCGCGCCGCCGCCGTCCTCGGCCTCGGCGAACTGGCCGTCCGGTCCGTCCCCGTCGACCGCACCCTGCGGATGGACGGCCGGGCCCTGGCCGACACCCTCGCCGACACCGTCCGCCGCGGCGAGACCCCGATCGCCGTGGTCGCCACCGCCGGCACCACGGACACCGGCGCGATCGACCCGCTGCACCGCGCCGCCGACCTCGCCGCGCAGTACGGCGCCTGGCTGCACGTCGACGCCGCGTACGACGGCGGCGCCCTGCTCTCCGACCGCCTCGCCCCGCTGCTCGACGGCATCGGCCGCGCCGACTCCCTCGCGCTCGACTGGCACAAGCTCGGCTGGCAGCCCGCCGCCGCGGGCATCTTCCTCGTCCGCCGCGCCGACACCTACGCCCCGCTCGCCCGCCGGGCCGTCTACCTCAACCCGGCCGACGACGAGGAGGCGGGCTACCCCAGCCTGCTCGGCCTCTCGCTGCGCACCACCCGCCGCCCGGACGCCTTCAAGCTCGCCGTCACCCTCGCCGTGCTCGGCCGCTCCGGCCTCGGCGCCCTGGTCGACGCCTGCCACCGGCTGGCCCGGTACGCGGCCGAGGCCGTCGCCGCCGAACCCGAGCTGGAACTCCACTGCCCGCCGGTGCTCACCACCGTGGTCTTCCGCCACCGGCCCCGGTCGGCCGACCCCGCCCGGCTCGACCGGCTCAACGCCGAACTCCGCCGCGAGCTGCTGCGCACCGGCCGCGCGGTCGTCGGCCGCACCGAACTCCCGGGTGACGGCCCCGGCCGCGTCCGCCTGAAGCTCACCCTGCTGAACCCGCACACCGCACCCGCGGACGTGGACGCCGTCCTCGCCGCCGTCCTGGCGGCCGGGCGCCGGGCGGAGGAATCGCACAGCGGCTGATGGCGGTCGGCCAGTTCCTTTCGGAGGAAGACACACTGGCCATTTCTCCGGCGATTTGTTAATCGGCGAACATTCGTTCCGTGGACATACGGTGTGACGCTTGTCCAGCACTTTTCAGCCGTGCCCGGTGGGAATTCCGCCAATTCCCGGGCCGGGCTTGCCGACCCGGTGAAGATCGGCGGTAGCTTCTCGTGGTCGCCGCCACACCGGGAGCACACGGCTCCCCGGGACTAGCGGCGCGAGGGGGCTCCGCCGTGCCGTCTTCGGCCTGCTCGCGGGCGATCTGAGCCTGCCCGCCCCCACTCCCCGGCCCCGTCCGCAGCGCCCCACCCCGGCGCCGGACCCGTGCGGCCGCCCTGCACGCGCACCTCCGGCCCGGTGAATCCGGAGCCGTCCGCACCCGTCCCCGTCCGGCGGAGGAATCGGCATGAGCGAAACACTGCTGAGCACCACGATCGACGAATTCCAGGCATTCCCGTACTCCGAGCAGTGCCGCCGGGTCTTCGCCCGCGGCGACCACCTGCTGATCGGCGTCAGCCCCGGGAACAGCTATTTCAGCGCCCGCCGCATCACCCAACTCGTCCACTGGGGGAAGGAGTTCTTCGACTCGGTGGACATCGTCCACGCCGACCTGCACGTGGACGCCCAGTTCGGCGCCCAGGGCTACCCGCCGGACGCCGCCGCCCGCCGCGCCGCCAAGGAGGTCAAGGCCACCCGGCGCCTCGCCGGCCGCTGCCCCGCCGACGCCGGCCGCCCGGGCGTCCGCACCCACGCCCTCTCCGACTTCACCGGCGGCGAGACGTACCGTCGCCTGCACGCGGAGGTGCTGGCCGCCCTGGCGGACGACCGGCCCTTCCGCGAGGCCGCCGAGCGGATGGCCCTCGGCTTCCTCCGCGCCCGGCTCGACGGCGCCGCCCCGACCGCCGACCAACTCGCCGCCGGCCTGCGCTACATCGCGGCCGAGCTGCCGTTCTTCCTGGACACCCCGGCCCTGCTCGGCGTGCCCAGCTCCGTCGCCTGCTACCACGTCGAACTGCCGCTCACCCCCGTGCTGTTCGGCCGGTCCGACGGGCTGCGCGCGGCCCCCGGCCAGGCCTACGCGGTCGTCCGGCCCACCGACGCCGCGGCCGACCGCCGCGCGGCCTGAACCCCGATCACCGCACCACCCCCACCCCTGCCACCGCGAGGAGCCCGATGACCGTCACCGAACAGCCCGAGTTCACCTTCCCGCTCTCCCGCCGGGGCGACCTCGTCCCCGAGGAGGTGGCCGCCCTCCGCGCGAAGCACCCGGTGGCCAAGGTCCGCACCATGACCGGCGATCCGGCCTGGCTGGTCAGCAGCTTCGACCTCGCCCGGCAGGTGCTGGAGGACGAGCGGTTCAGCCTCAAGGACACCGCCAACCCCGGCGTCCCGCGCCAGTACGCCCTGACCATCCCGCCCGAGGTGGTCAACAACATGGGCAACATCAACAGCGCCGGGCTGCGGCAGGCCGTCATGAAGACCCTCAACCCGCGCGCCGACCGGGAGTTGGCACCCTGGCTGGCCGCCGAGGCGCACCGGCTGATCGACCGGCTGATCGAGCAGGGCGCCCCCGGCGAACTGCGCGACGGCTTCACCGAGCCCTACTCGGCCGCCCTGCACTGCAGGCTGCTCGGCATCCCCACCGACGACTGGCGGCGGCTGATGGCCGGCATCGACGTCGCCTTCCTCACCAGCCCCACCCCCTTCGAGGGTTCGGCCGCCAACTGGTACAAGGACCTCGGCTACATGGTCGACCGGCTCAACGCCGACCCGGAGCCCACCGAGGGCCTGCTCGGCCGCTTCGCCGAACTGCGCCGCTCGCCGGACGCCGCCGACCGGATCCCCGACGAGCTGCTCGCCACCGTGGCGCTCTCGCTGTTCGGCGCCGGAGCGGTCTCCACCTCGTCCTTCCTGCTGCACGCCGTCATCATGCTGGTGCAGCAGCCGGAGCTCGCCGGGCGGATCCGCACCGAGCCGGGCGTGATCGACCGCGCGGTCGAGGAACTGCTGCGCTGGAACCTGTCCATCGGCGACGCGCTGCCCCGGCTCGCCCTGGCCGACGTCCGGCTGGGCGAGGTGCTCGTCCGGAAGGGCGAACTGGTACTCGTCCTGGTCGAGGGCGCCAACCACGACCCGGAGGTCTTCCCGCACCCCGAGCGGATCGACTTCGACCGCCCGGAGAACCCGCACCTCGCCTTCGGCGCCGGCCGGCACTTCTGCCCCGCCTCCGCGCTCGGCCGCACCCACGCCGGGATCGCACTGACCGCGCTGGTCCAGCGGCTGCCGGAGCTGCGGCTCGCCCTGCCCGTCGAGCAGCTCGCCTGGCGCCCCGGCTTCATCAAGCGGCTGCCGGAGCGCCTCCCGGTGCTCTGGTAGCACGGGAGGCCACCGGGGGTCAGTGCACGGCGGCGCCGAGCAGGATCTCCTGGGTGCGGTCCCACACCGCCGGGTCGCAGGCGACCAGCAGCCCGTCGAGACCGCCCGGCGGCTCCGGGCGGTACTCGCTGCCGTCGAGCCGCGCGGACACGCCGCCGGCCTCCGTCACCAGGAGCGAACCGGGGGCGTGGTCCCACGGCAGGGTGCGCCAGTAGAGGATGAACTCCTGCCGGCCGTCGGCGAGCTGCGGGTACTCCATGCCCGCCGACCGCCGGCCGGCGGACACCTCGCCGAACACCCGGGCATTGGTCTGCAGTCGGTGGTGCAGCACCGGGTCGAGGAAGCGGCTCTTCACCGAGCCGCGCCACGTCGCCGGCTCCGGGGCGGCCGGCTGCCGGACGATCCGCTGCCCGTCCCGCCAGGCGCCGGCGCCGAGTTCGGCGGAGTAGCAGACGCCGTCGACCGGCTGGTAGATCCAGGAGGCGACCGTACGGCCGGCCCGGACGAGCGAGGCCATCACCGCGAAGTCCGGGCGGCCGGCCACGAAGTTCGCGGTGCCGTCGACCGGGTCCACCAGCCAGCACGCCGGCTCGGTGGAGAGCGCCCGGGCCAGCGACGGATCGGCGGCCACCGCCTCCTCGCCGACCACCGGCACCGGCAGCAGCTCGCGCAGCCGCCGGGAGATGATCACCTCGGCCTCCCGGTCGGCGACGGTGACGATCTCACCGGGTGCCTTCTCCAGCACCTCGCCCGCCGCGAGGGCCCGGAACCGGGGCTCGACCGCCTCCGCCGACGCCTCGGCGAGGATCTCCGCCACCTTCTCCATCAGCACCCGAACGCTCCCTTCGCCGGGTACCACTCTCCCATGCCCGGCCACCCCCGACCTGCGGCGGCCCCGGGACCACCGGGCGCACCCGGGACCGCTACCCGTCCAGGAAGTGGAAGCCCGGGTGGGGGTGCATGAGGAACTCGTGGTGGGAGATGTTCCAGGCGTAGGCGCCGGCCATGGCGAACACCACCCGGTCGCCCGCCCGCAGGCCCGCCGCGGGCACCCGGGCGGCCAGCACGTCCTTCGGCGTGCAGAGCTGGCCCGAGAGGGTGACCGCCGGGCCCGCCGCGGTCGGCCGCTCCCACGGGTGCGGCCAGTGCTCGGACGGCAGCACGGCGAACGGCTGGGCGTGGCCCCGGGTGGCCGGGGTCCGCAGGTGGTGGGTGCCGCCGCGGACGACCGCGAAGTCCTCGCCGTGGCTGTGCTTGAGGTCCAGCACCTCGGTCGCGTACCAGCCGCAGTAGGCGGTGAGCGAGCGGCCCGGTTCGATCCGCAGCCGCAGTCCGGGGTGCCGGTCGAGCAGCTTCTCCAGGCCGGTGCCGTAGGCCGTCCAGTCGAAGCGGCGGCCGGGGTCGGCGTAGTCCACCGCCATGCCGCCGCCGACGTTGGCCTCGGCCAGGCCGAGGCCGGCGGTGTAGTCCACGATCCGCTCGGTGAGGGCGAGTTGGCCCGCGGCGTCGAGGCCGCTGGCGAGGTGGGCGTGGATGCCGCGCAGCCGCAGCCCGCCGGAGCCGGGGGAGTCCAGCAGGCGCAGGCACTCCTCGACGCCGGCCGGGTCCATGCCGAACGGGCTGGGCCGGCCGCCCATGGCCAGGGCGACACCGTCGAGGCGGCCCTCGGCCACCGGCAGGTTGGCCCGCAGCAGGACGTCCACGGCCTCGCCGGAGGCCGCGAGCAGGCGCAGCTCGTGGACGCTCTCCACGTGCCAGCGGTGCACCCCGGCGGCCAGTGCGGCGGCGATCTCGGCCGGGGTCTTGCCGGGGCCGCCGAACGCGGTCGGCGCGCCCGGCACCGCGGCCCCGACGTGGGCCGCCTCGCCGCCGGAGGAGACCTCGTAGCCGTCCACGTACGGCCGCAGGGCGGTCAGCAGGGCCGGCTCCGGGTTGGCCTTCGCGGCGTAGTACAGCTCGACCCGGGCGGGCAGCGCGGCCCGGACGGCGGCGGCGTGGGTGCGCAGCGCCGGCAGGTCGTACAGGAAGGCGGGCAGCTCCTCCGGGGCGAGCGCCTCGACGCGGCGGGCGACCAGGGCGCCCGGGGCGGCGTTCACCGGGCGGCCCCGCTGCGGGCGGCCTCGGCGAGCACCTCGGGGGCGAGCGGCGAGGGCAGCCGCACGTAGCCGGCCTGCCGGTCGGGGAGGCGTTCCCAGCGGGTCAGCAGATTGGCCTTGGCGGGCAGCGGGGCGCCGTCCAGCAGGGCGGTGAGCCGGGCCGGGCGGCCGTGCGCGTCGGCGCACTCGTCCAGCACGGTGCCCAGTTCGGCCCAGAGGTCGGCCTCCAGCCGGCCGGACCGGGCCGGCGGGGCCTGGTCGGCGAGGGCGGCGAGCAGCTCGGAGAGGTGGTTGACCAGCAGGCAGTAGACCACCCGGTCCCAGCCGCGGTCGGCGTCGTAGGTCATCGGCCCGGCGACCTCGGGCGGCAGGCCCGCGAGCGCCGCGCCGTGCCGGCCGGGCAGCAGCTTGGTGCCCTCCAGGTCGCGGAAGAGCACCTGCCCGGGCCGCCCGTCGCCGTCCACGCAGACCAGCACGTTCTGCAGGTGCGGTTCCAGCACCACGCCGTGGTCGAAGTAGGCGGCGAGCACCGGCGGGACGACCAGCCGCAGGTAGCGGGCCCACCAGTCGCGGGCGGCGGTCGGGCCGGCGCCGTCCAGCAGCGCGGCGACCTGCGCCGAGCTGGTCGGGTACTCGTCGGCGACGGCGGCGGCCAGCAGCGGCGTGAGGCCGGGGCGGACGGCGCCGGCCAGGCCCTCGCGGACGATCAGGCCGAGGCCCTCGTACAGCGCGGTGTCGGGGCGGCCGTCCGGGCCGGGCAGGGCCAGCGTGCGGAAGGCGGGTTCGCGCAGCACGGCGGCGTCCGGGAAGCGCCGGGCGAGGTCGGCGAACGGCCCGGCCAGCAGCCGGGTGAGCGCGACGGCGCCGGCCAGCTCGTACGCGGCGTTCTTGCGCAGGCAGTTGGTGATCCGCACGTTGAGGCTGAACTTGAGGAAGGCGCCGGCGCCGTAGAGCGTGCGGACGGAGGCGGTGGCGGTGAACGGCGCGCCGCCCGGGCCCAGGTCGAGCACGTCGCCGCGGGCGAGCGCGGCGGTGAGCGCCGGGTGATCGCGCAGCAGCGAGAACTGCCACGGGTGGGCGGGCAGCAGCCGGTAGCCGGCCGGGACGGAACCGCGCAGCCCGTCGAGCAGGACGACCGCGGCGGGGTCGGCGGCGTCCTCGGCGAGCAGCTCTGCGCGGACGGCGAGGTGGCGCAGCCGGAAGGCCGCCCGGGCCTCGGGCGCGTAGGCCGTCCAGGTGGCCGGGTCGGCGGTGCGCCCGGCGGAGCGGGCCTTGGGCGCGGGGTGGAAGCGGTGCCCGAACAGCAGCGCCTGCTCGGACTCCAGGTAGCGGTCCGGCCCGGGCTCCGGGCGGTCGGCCAGGGCGGCGCTCACCCCGGCGTGGCTGGAGGCGAGTTGGGCGAGGAACTCGTCGTTGGCGGTGCCGCCGCGGTGGCCGAGTTCCGCCTCGACCTGCTCGGCGAGCTCCCGCCAGCCCAGCTCCCGCCAGGCGCCCTCTCGCAGGCTGTTCGCCCGCGGGGCGTCGGCGGTGTGGGTGAGGACGGGGCCGGTGAAGCGGTGCGCGCCGGAGAGCGAGGTGCGGCGCAGCGCGACCCGCAGCAGCGCGCCGCGGCGGGGCAGCCGGACGACCAGGTGGCCGTCCAGGACGGCGGTCTGGTGCTCGGGCGCGGAGACCTCGCGCAGCAGGCAGTTGAGCAGGGTGTGCGCGACGGCGTGGTCGGCGCTGGGCAGCCCGGTGGGGGCGCAGGTGTGGCGGGCGTCGAGCCGTGGGGTCATCCGGTTGCTCCCTCGCGGGTGTGGGCGGCGGGCGCCTGCGGGTGTGCTCACCTGGGCGCCTCCAGCAGGTAGTTGGGCCCGGTGGTGTAGTGCTTGTTGATGTCGGCCGCGCCGGAGCGCTCCTTGCTGAGCAGAGTGCCGGCGGTGACCATCGCCTTCACCGGCAGGTCCGGGGCGTCGAGCAGGGCGGTGCGCAGCGGGGCGCCGGCCGGGCCGAGCCGGTCGACGGCCTCGGTGAGCCGGGTGCGCAGCAGTCCGAGGGTCCGTGCGAGCGGGGCGCGGCCGAGGGCGGCGAGCCCGAAGGCGAGGGCGCCGGTGCACAGGTGGCCGGTGATGGTGGTGAACAGGTCGGTGACCGGCCGGTCGTCCGTGCCGGCGATCCGGGCGTCGTCGAACGCTTCGGCGTACGGCGCCAGTTCGCCGAGGCGGGTGGTGTTGAGGCGGGGGCCGTCGTCGTCCTTGAGCAGCAGCCGCATCCGGGTGCGGCCGCCGGGGCGGTCCAGCACCAGCGAGGTGTTCTGCTGGTGCGCCTCCAGGGCGATGCCGTAGGAGAAGAGCGTGGTGTGCCAGTCGAGCAGCAGCTGCAGCAGCTCGTCGTAGAGGCGCAGCACGTCGCCGCCGTGGAAGCGGTCGGCGAGGTGGTCGAGGACGGTGCGCCCGCCGGGGGAGGGGGCGAGCAGGGCGGCCAGCGGGACGGTCACCGACCCGTCCAGGCCCGCGGGTTGGCGGCGCAGCAGGACGGCGAGGAGCTCGTGGCCGGCGTGGGCGAAGCACTGCTCGTCGGCGTGCAGCACGGTGCCGGCGAACCGGGCCTCGCGGGCGGTGACGGCCTCCAGCAGCCGCTGCCCGGCGGCACCGTCGACCAGGCTGCCGGGCTTGATGGTGCGCCGGTTGCGCAGGCCCAGGGTGGCGGTGGCGACGGGCAGTTTGAGGTGGACGGACGGGTCCTCGACGACCGCGACGGTGCGCATCGACAGGGTCGGGCGGACGGTCAGGTACGGCCGCTCGGCGAGCCGGGCACCGGGCACCGGTGCGGCCAGGCCGGGTGTCGCGGTGAGCGGGTGGACGGGCAGGGCGAAACCCGGGCCGGGCTCGCCGAGGTCGGCCGGGGCGGGCCACCACCCGGGCAGCGTGCCGGCTCCGTGCCGGGTGATGGCCGCCTCGGGCAGGATCAGCCAGCGCAGTTCGAAGGCGGGGTGGAACTCGGGTGCGTGGCCGCGCAGCTGGTCGTCGGTGAGGCCGGCCCGGCCCCGTCCGGCGGGGTGCACCGGGTGGTCGAGGTAGGCGGCGAGGGTGTCGAAGCCGAGCGAGGCGGCCGGGCCCGTCCAGTCGGCCGGGTCGGGGCCGAGGCGCTCGGCGAGGCCGTCGAGGACGGCCGGCCGGGCCAGGTCGTGCAGCCGCATGGTGGCGAGCGCCTGCCGGCACTCCTCGGCGAAGGCGGTGTGGCCGTCCCGGTCGCGCGGGTCGGCGAGGCCGGCGACCGCGGCGAGGATCTCGTCGAGGCCGGTCAGCGGGCGGCCGTCGACCTCCAGCAGCGGGCGGCGGGCCGTCCAGCGGCTCTGGAACCCGTCCTCGGTGACCGGCAGGGCGAGCCGGCCGCCGCGCAGCCAGACGCCGTCCGGCCGCTCTTCGAGCGCGGCGGCCGAGCGCAGCCCGAGCACGTCCTCGCGGTGCAGGGCGCCCAGCACGCGGCGGGTCAGCAGCTCCTCCGGGTCGTCCGCGCGGACGGCCGCGGTCACGGGGTGATCTCCCAGCGGTTGGCGGCGAGGAACCGGTCGACCGCGGCGTCCACGGCCGTGCGGTCGGCGCCGACCGCCCAGACCACGCCGAGGTAGTCCCGGTTGGTGCGGTGGTGCTCGTGGTGCTCGCCGATCGGGCGGAACGGCCGGTAGACCAGGCGGACGCCGTCCTCCTCGTGCTCCTGCGCGGGCGGCGCGGCGGTGAGGGTGCCGGCCCGGTCGGCGAGCACCGGCCGGTTGTGGCCGTGCGTGCCGGTGCGGGCGCCCAGGTCGTCCGGGAGCGCCTCGCCGAGGTGGACGCGGAGCACGAGTTCGAAGTACGGGATGTCCAGCAGCTCGGCCAGCATCAGGTCGCACTGGTCGCCGATGGCCCGGTAGTTGACCTCGATGATGCGGGCCCGGCCGTCCGGCTGGACGACGAACTCGGTGTGGCAGGCGCCGAGCCCCACCCCGAGGGCGTCCAGCTGGGCCAGCACCTGGTCGACCACCGGGCCGGGGTGCTCGGCGACGAACTCCAGTGCCTCCTCGACGAAGTGCGGCGGCGGGGAGAGCCGGGTGCGGAACCCGCCGAGCACCTGGCGGCGGGTGCCGTCGCCGAGCGTCTCCAGGGTGTGCAGCTCGCCCTCCAGGAACTCCTCGACCACCAGGGCGTCCTGCGGCCGCCGCCGGCGCACCGCGGCGCAGTGGGCGGCGAGTTCGGCGGCGTCGGCGACCAGGGCGACGTCCTCGCTGGCGACCCCCTCGCGCGGCTTGACCACGCACGGGTACGGCGGGTCGAGCTCGGACACCGGCTGCCCCGGGGCGAGTTCGAGGGCGCGGACGGCGTCCGGGCCGGCCGCGGCGAGGTGACGGCGGAGCTGCGCCTTGTTCTTCGCCCGCAGGGTGGCCCGCCAGTCCTTGGCCGGCAGTCCGAAGTAGTCGGCCGCCAGGGCGGTCTGGGTCTGCAGGTGGTCGCTGTTGCTGAAGACCGCGTCCGGGGCGTGGTGACGGGAGACCGTGCCGACGACCTCGCGGAAGTCGCGGACCTCGCAGCCCAGCACCTCGGGCGGCGCGGCCAGCCCGCGGTAGGCCTCGCGGTGGGCGTCCGGCTGGTCGGTGAGCACGGTGACCGAGAGGCCGAGCCGTTCGGCGGCGGGCAGGAAGCCCTCGGTGACCGAATCGGTCGGGTTCAGGGCGAGCAGGTACAGCCGCATGGGCGTCGTCCTCGGGTGGTGGCAGGGGCCCGCGGGGCGCGGGGCGGGCACGTGTCGGCGGCGGGCGGCGGGGTCGGGCCCCGACGGGCGGTCAGGCGGCCGGTCCGGTGCGGTCGATCGTGCCCGGGGGCGGCGCCCGGAAACCGCGGTCCGGCCGGGGGCCGGTGGCGGCGGTGCGGGCTTCGGCCACGGGACGCTCTGCGGTGGACACGGAACGGAACCTTAGGTTAGGCGTACCTAATCGCGTCAAATCGGCCGATCTGTCGGGGTGTCGGTGTGTCGACGGCCCGTCAGGTCCATGTAAGGTGAGGCATACCTTAGTTGATCACGGGAGTCCTCCGATGCTCCAGCTGACGGCCGCGCGCGCCTCTGCCGCCGGGCCACCCGCATCGATTCGGCGTCTTGTCGACATCTGCCCGGCACTGCCGGTCACCCTGCTCGACAGACCGCCGGCCGACCGCGAACGCTGGTGCCCCGGAGACGCCCTGGCCGCCCGCGCCGAATCCCTCGTCGCCGCCGAGGCCGCCCGCATCGAGGCCGCGCACGGCACCGCCCCGCGGCCCCACGTCGCCGCGTCCCGGCTCCTCCACCACTACCTGTGGTCGCTCTGCCTGCTCACCGCCGGGCCCTGGTACCTCGACGAACGGGCCGCCCGGATCGCCCCCTCCGCCCTCTGGATCGAGGAGTCCACCGGAGACCTCGCCCTGCTCGCCGACCTCCCCGACGGCGGACCGCACGGACCGGACGGCCTGCGGACGGCGGTCGCCGCCCACGCGGGGCCGGTGCTCGGCGCCTTCCAGCCGTACGTCCGGCGCGGACCCCACGCCCTCTGGGGCATGGTCACCGACGACCTGGTCTCCGCCCTCTGGTACCTCGGCCGGATCCTCGGCGAGGAGGACCGGGCGGTCACCGCCGCCTCCGTCCTGCTGCCCGGCGGCACCCCGCCCTTCAGTGGCGCCGCCGCCTTCCGCTGCCTCCCCGGCACGGAGGGCCGCCGCCACTGGACCCGCACCCGCCAGGGCTGCTGCCTCTACTACGCCGTCCGCCCGGACGAGGCCTGCACCACCTGCCCCCGCACCCCCGACGACGAACGCGTCCGCCGCCTGGAGTCGTGAGTGCGGGTGGACCAGGTGCCCCCACGCGCCCCTGATCGGGCTCCCCCGATCCTGCGAGGTTCAGGCCCTGCGGGAGACGGCCACGCCGGTGAGGCAGAGGGCGCCGCCGGCGAGGGCGAGGGGGGCGGGGAGTTCGCCGAGGAGGAGCCAGGCCATCAGCACCACCAGGGCGGGGACGGCGTACGTGGTGGCGCCCATCCGGCCGGCGGTGGTGCGGGAGAGGGCGTAGGCCCAGGTGGTGAAGGCGAGGGCGGTCGGGAAGAGGCCGAGGTAGACCAGGCCGAGGACGGCGGAGGCCGGGGCCCGGCCGAGGTCGTGCACCAGGCCGGGCGCGAACGGCAGGCAGGCGACCGCGCCGATCAGGCAGCCGAAGGTGGTGGTCTGCAGGGGAGTGGCGTGCCGCAGCGCGGGCTTCTGGAGCACCACGCCCGCCGCGTACGCCGCGGCGGACAGCAGGCAGAGCACGATGCCGAGCAGCGAGCCGTGCCCGCCGTCGCCGGACATCGACAGCCCGGTCACCACGGCGCCCGTGAAGGAGACCGCGATCCCGGCGACCAGTCCGCGCGGGAAGCCCTCCTTGAGCAGCCAGCCGCCGAGCAGGGCGATGAGCAGCGGGCCGATGTTGACCACCATCGCGGCGGTGCCCGCGTCGACCTGCTGCTCGCCCCAGTTGAGCGCCACCATGTAGAACCCGAACCAGAGCACTCCGGAGGCGGCGATGCCGGGCCAGGCGGCCCGCGGCGGCAGCCCCTCGCCGCGGGCGGCCAGCAGGACGATCAGCGCGATCGCGCCGACGGCGAGCCGGCCGAGGGCGAGTGCCCCGGGGCCGAAGGAGGTGCCGGCGTCGCGGATGACGACGAAGGCGGAGGCCCACAGCACGACGGTGGTGGCGGCCGCGCCGAGGGCGCGTCCGTCGAGCGGCGCGGCGGCGTCGGTGAGTGTCTGCTCCATGCCGCGCACGGTACCGGCCGGAGGGTTCGTTGCCGACCGAAATATCGCGGGCCGAAACGGCGCAGGCCGCCGGTCAGCAGCCCTCGGAGAGCAGCTTGTCGTACGCGGCCCGGACGGTGCGGTCCATGGCGAGCATGAACTGGGCGTCGGCGGTGGCCCGGGCGAGCGGGCGGACCCGGCGGATCCGCTCGGTCAGTCCGGCGGCCTCCTCGGGGGTGAGGTCGTCGACGTGGGCGAGTCCGCCGAGCAGGTGGTCGCGGGCGAGTTCGGTGAAGGCCTCGGCGACGGCGTCGAGGTGTTCCTGGGTCCTGCGGCTGACGTCGAGGACGGCGGCGAGCGGGACGCCCTCGGCGACCAGGGCGAGGGTGGCGTCCATCAGGCGGCGGCTGATGTGGGTGATGCCGTCGTCCTCGACGGTGATGTAGCCCTGGGCGATGGACTCGGCGGTGTTCTCGGGGGTGAGCTGGTCGCCGAAGGCGGCGAGGAGTTCGTCCCAGCCGAGCCGGACGGGGGTCTCGTCGGACCAGGGGGCGGCGATCTCGTCGCGCAGGCCGATCAGGTCGGCGACGTCGCGGCCGCTCTCGCCGGCGCCGATGAGTTCGCTGATGCCGCCGAGGGTGTGGCCGCGGTCCAGCAGTTCGCCGATCATCCTCAGCCGGGCGAGGTGCTGCTCGCCGTACCAGGCGATCCGGCCCTCCTTGCGGGGCGGCTGCAGGAGCTTGCGTTCACGGTAGAAGCGCAGGGTCCGGGTGGTGATGCCGGCGGCCGCGGCGAGCTCCTCGACGCGGTACTCGCGGGGCTGTCCGCTGCTGCTGGTGATCTCCGCCACGCCGCTCAGCATAGGGCGGTCGCGCCGCGAGACGTCGTGTCCGGCTCCTTCCGCACGGGGGCGGCAGCGGCTACTCTGCCAATCGTGCCAGTGATTACTGGCACGGTTAGGCTCGACAGTCCCCGCCGTTCCACCAGCTCCACCCGGATCCACCCGCACCCCGCACCTCATACCCCCCACCCTCGCCACCTGCCCTGGAGCCGCCGCATGGCATCGCGCAGCAAGCAGCCCGCCGCACCCGCCGCGGGCGCGACCGACCATCCGCACGTGCGGGTCGCCGTGATCGGCTCCGGCTTCGGCGGCCTCGGCGCCGGCGTCCGGCTCCGCCGGGCGGGCATCACCGACTTCGTCATCCTGGAGCGGGCCGCGGCCGTCGGCGGCACCTGGCGCGACAACAGCTACCCGGGCTGTGCCTGCGACGTCCCCTCGCACCTGTACTCCTTCTCCTTCGCGCCGAACCCGGAGTGGCCGCGCAGCTTCTCCGGCCAGCCCGACATCCGCGCCTACCTGGAGAAGGTCACCGACACCTTCGGGCTCCGCCCGCACCTGCGGTTCAACGCCGAGGTCACCGAGGCGCGCTGGGAGGAGGGCCCGGCCCGCTGGCGGCTCACCACGTCCGCCGGCACCTGGACGGCCGACGCCGTGGTCTCCGCCGCCGGGCCGCTCGCCGACCCGCAGATCCCGGACGTCCCCGGCCTCGCCGACTTCCCCGGCACGGTGTTCCACTCCTCCCGCTGGGACCACGACTACGACCTGGCCGGCAAGCGGGTCGCGATCGTCGGCACCGGTGCCTCCGCGGCCCAGATCATCCCGGCGATCCAGCCGCAGGTCGGCCGGCTCACGGTCTTCCAGCGCACCCCGGCCTGGGTGCTGCCGCGCCGCGACCGCGAGATCACCGGCCTGGAGAAGTGGCTGCACGGCGCCCTGCCGCCGACCGGCGCGCTGCGCCGCGGCACGCTCTTCGCGCTGCGCGAGCTCCAGGTGGACGCCTTCGTCCGCCGCCCCGGCCTGCTGAAGCTCGTCCAGAAGATCGCCGAGAAGCACATCGCCCGCGGTGTCGCGGACCCTGCGCTGCGGGCCCGGCTGACCCCGGACTACCGGATCGGCTGCAAGCGCATCCTGCTGAGCAACACCTACTACCCGGCGCTGGCCGCGGCCAACACCGACGTGGTCTCCTCCCGGCTCGCCGAGGTCCGCGGCTCGACCCTGGTGGCCGGGGACGGCAGCGAGCACGAGGTGGACGCGATCGTCTTCGGCACCGGCTTCCACGTCACCGACATGCCGATCGCCCGGCGGGTCTTCGGCATCGGCGGGCGCAGCCTGGCCGAGGAGTGGAAGGGCGGCATGGAGGCGCTGCGCGGTTCCACCGTGCGCGGCTTCCCCAACCTGTTCTTCGTGATCGGCCCGAACACCGGCCTCGGCAACAGCTCGATGATCCTGATGATCGAGTCGCAGCTGAACTACCTGGTGGACGCGCTCACCACCCTGGACTCGGTCGGCGCGACGGCCATGCAGCCCACCGCCGTCGCCCAGAGGCACTGGAACCTCGAACTGCAGCACCGGATGGACCGCACGGTCTGGACGACCGGAGGCTGCGTCAGCTGGTACCTCGACGACAGCGGGAAGAACACCGTGCTGTGGCCCGCGTCGACGACCGCCTTCCGCCGCGCCACCCGCCGGGTGGACCTCGCCGAGTACGAGCTGATCAAGCGCCCCGCGGCCGTCACCGCCGCGGCGCCCGCCGAGGAGGTCCCGGCATGATCGACGCGGACTGCGTGCTGCCCGACCCGGCCGCGATCAGGCGGGTCCGCTCCGCCGACGGCACCGGGCTCAACGTGGAGCTGTACGGGCCGACCGGCGCCCCGGTGGTCGTCCTCGCCCACGGCTGGACCTGCTCCACCCCGTTCTGGGCGCCGGTGGTGAACCGGCTCGCCGCCGACCACCGGGTGGTCGCCTACGACCAGCGCGGCCACGGCCGCAGCGACGTGCCGTCCGGCCCCGGCGGGTACGGCACGGCCCGGCTGGCCGACGACCTGGAGGCCGTGCTCACCGACGTCCTGCCGGACGGCGGCCGCGCGGTGCTGGCCGGCCACAGCATGGGCGGCATGACGATCATGGCGGCGGCGGACCGCGGCGGGGTCGCCGCCCGGACGGCGGGCGCGCTGCTGATCAGCACCGGCCCGGCCGACCTGGTCGCCGAACTGCTGGTCGTCCCGGCGGCCGTCCGCGGCACCGGGCTGCGCCGGGCGCTGCACCGTGCGGTGCTGGAGTCGAAGCTGCCGCTCGGCCCGGTCAACGGCGTCAGCCGCGCCCTGCTGAAGTACGCCACGATGGGTCCCGGCACGCCCGCGGCCCGGGTGGACGCCTGCGCCCGGATCGTGCACGCCTGCCCGACGTCCGTCCGGCACAGCTGGGCGAAGGTGCTCGGCGAGCTGGACGTCACCGCGGGCCTGGCGAGGCTGACCGCGCCGACCGCCGTGGTGGTGGGCAGCAGGGACCGGCTCACCCCGCCGGTGCACGCCCGCCGGATGGCCGCCGCACTGCCCGACCCGCAGGGCCTGTTGGAGCTGCCGGGCGTCGGGCACATGTCCCCGATGGAGCGGCCCGCCGAGGTCGCCGCCGAGATCCGCCGGATCGTCACCCTCGCCGCCGACACCCGCGCCGACACCCGCGCCGACACCCGCGCCGACACCCGCGCCGACAAGCAGAGGAGCGCCACCGCATGAACCCGCCCCTGTCCTCCCAGGTCGTGGTGGTGACCGGTGCCGCCCGCGGCATCGGTGCCCTGATGGCCCGCCGGCTCTCCGCGCAGGGTGCCAAGGTGGCGCTGGTCGGCCTGGAGCCGGCCGAGCTGAAGGCGGTCGCCGCCGAGTGCGGTCCGCACGCCTCCGCCTGGGAGGCCGACGTCACCGACCTGGAGGCGCTGAGCGCCGTCGCCCGGCAGATCCAGGACCGCTACGGCCGGATCGACACCGTGGTGGCCAACGCCGGCATCGCCATCGGCGGCCCGCTGCTGGACAGCGACCATCGCGCCTTCACCCGGGTGATCGAGGTCAACCTGCTCGGCAGCGTGGCCACCGCCCGGGCCTTCCTGCCCGCGCTGACCGAGAGCCGCGGCTACCTGCTGCAGATCGCCTCGCTGGCCGCACTGACCCCGGCGCCGCTGATGTCCGCGTACTGCGCCAGCAAGGCGGGCGTCGAGGCATTCGCCCACGCGCTGCGCGCCGAGGTCGCCCACCGGGGCGTCAGGGTCGGTGTCGGCTACCTCAGCTGGACCGACACCGACATGGTGCGCGGCGCCGACCAGGACACCGTGCTCAAGCAGATGCGGGCCCGGCTGCCCTGGCCCGCCAACAAGACGTACCCCCTCGGACCGGCGGTGGACCGGCTGATCGCCGGCATCGCCCGCCGCTCGGTGCACGTGTACGCGCAGGCCTGGCTGCGCGGCATGCAGCCGGTCCGCTGGCTGGTGCCCTCGGTGGTGGCACTCGGCGGCCGTCGCGACATGGCCCGGCTGGAGCCGGAGCTGAGGGCGACCGCGGACCAGCGGCTGCGGCCGGTCGGCGCGGGCGGCGAGGCCGACACCGCGGCCCGGAGCACCGGCACGCTTCCGGGTGAACCGGCGGCGGGTCGAGTGGACGGCACGGCGGACTGACCGTCAGTCTCGGGCCGGGGTGGCGGATTCCGGCACCCCGGCCCTGACGGCTTTCGGCCAACCGGGTGCGGTTACGTTGGCGTAAAAGCTCCCCATGAACAGCCCAACGGCCGGTAAACCTCCGGCATTTGAGTGATTTGTCCGCACTATTTCGCGGCCGGAACGCATCTGACACGTGCACGGCGGGAATGCGTAGCCTCTGCTCGGCGGCCCCCAATGCCGCCATTCCCCCACACCCTCCTCGGGAGAGCAGATGCGCCGTTCTGCCCGTGTCATCCGTCCTGCCCTCGCGGCCTTCCGCGGCAACCGGCTGCTCGTCGCGGCCGCCCTCGCCGGCGTCCTGTCGGTCGGTCAGCTGGCCCTGCCGGCCTCCTCCACCGTGCTGGCCGCGCCGAGCGCCTCGGCCTGCACCGGGGGAGAGGACGCGGCCGCCCGCCGCGCCGCCGGCTCCACCGCGCACGAGCCGAACGCCGTCAGCGACGTGCAGGCCCAGGCGATGGACGCCGAGCTCAAGGCCCGCGTGGCCAAGCTGGCCAAGACCTCCCAGGGCTCCCAGCTGCTCGCCGACTCGGCGCTGGCGGCGACGAGCATCCCGGTCTACGTGCACGTCGTCCACTCCGGCACGACGGGCAAGCTGTCGGCCGCGACGATCGCGAACCAGATCGCCGTGCTCAACGCCGCGTACGGCGGCCAGGGCACCGGCAACACCGCGACACCCTTCACCTTCACCCTGGCCGGCACCGACTACACGGACAAGGCCGCCTGGTACAACGGCATCACGCCGGGCTCCAGCGCCGAGTCGCAGATGAAGTCCACCCTGCGCAAGGGCGGCGCCAACGCGCTCAACCTCTACACCGCGAGCCTCGGCCAGAGCCTGCTGGGCTGGGCGACCTTCCCGAGCTCCTACTCCTCCAACCCGACCGACGACGGCGTGGTGATCCTGGACGCCTCCGTCCCCGGCGGCTCGGCCACCAACTACAACGAGGGCGACACCGCCACCCACGAGGTCGGCCACTGGCTCGGGCTCTACCACACCTTCCAGGGCGGCTGCAACGGCAACGGCGACTACGTGGCCGACACCCCGGCCGAGAAGAGCGCCGCGTACGCCTGCCCGACCGGCCGCGACACCTGCACCACCAAGACCGGCGTCGACCCGATCCACAACTTCATGGACTACACGTACGACTCCTGCATGTACCAGTTCACCCCGGGCCAGGTGACCCGGATGACCAACTCCTGGGCCGCCTACCGGGCCTGACCCGGCGCAGCCCTGCCGCGCCGCCCGCCCCGGGTCCGTCCCGGGACGGGCGGCGCCCGTGCGCCCCGGCGGTTCGACCCAGTACGGTCGGCGCATGACCACTGCTCTCATCACCGGCGCCACCGCGGGGATCGGTGCCGCCTTCGCCCGACGCCTCGCCAGGGACGGCCGCGACCTCGTCCTGGTCGCCCGCGACACCGAGCGGCTGGAGGCGGCCGCCGCGGACCTCGGCAAGCGCTTCGGCGTCCGGGTCGAGACGCTCACCGCCGACCTCGCCACCGACGCGGGCATCACCGCGGTCGAGGAGCGGCTGCGGGACGCCGAGCACCCGGTCGACATCCTGGTCAACAACGCCGGCTTCGGGAACAAGGGCGCCTTCCTCCAGGTCCCGCTCGGGGCCGAGCTCGACATGCTCAAGGTGCACGTCGAGGCCGTCCTGCGGATCACGAGCGCGGCCGTGCCCGGGATGCGCGAGCGGGGCCGCGGTGCGGTGGTCAACGTCGCCTCGGTCGCCGCCTTCTTCCCGCGCGGCACCTACGGGGCCAGCAAGGCCTGGGTGGTCAGCTTCACCCAGGGCGTCGCCCGCGACATCGCCGGCAGCGGGGTCCGGCTGCAGGCGCTCTGCCCCGGCTTCACCCGGACCGAGTTCCACCAGCGGGCCGGCATGGGCACCTCGAACATCCCCTCCTGGGGCTGGCTGGACGCCGACCGCGTGGTCGACGACTCGCTGCGCGACCTGGTGCTGGGCAAGACCGTCTCGGTGCCCGGCAAGCGCTACAAGCTGGCGGTGGCGCTGGCCCGGCTGGTGCCGAGCGGCCGGGCGGGCGCGATCTCCTCCAAGGCCGGGCGCAGCTACGGGCCGAACTGAACGCCAGACTGGGGATGGCGCGGCCGGACCGCCAGGAATAGGGCCAGGCTCATTATTAGTTAGGCTAATGATGATGCAGCCCTTGCCCGGCGGTCCCGCCCGCCCCCGCCCCCGGAGGTCGCCCTTGAAACTCGACCGGATCGACTGGACCCCGCCCGAACGGGACCGGGCGGAGCCGCCGCCGCCCGCCCAGCTCCGCCGCATCCTCGCACTGTTCCGGCCCTACCGCGGGCGGCTCGCCGTGGTCGGCCTGCTGGTCGCTGCCTCCGCGGTCGTCTCGGTGGTCACCCCGTTCCTGCTGCGGGCCACCCTGGACACCGCGATCCCGCAGGGCCGCACCGGGCTGCTCACCCTGCTCTGCCTCGGCATGATCGCCGCCGCGGTCGTCAACAGCATCTTCAACGTGCTGCAGACCCTGATATCCACCGTGGTCGGCCAGCGCGTCATGCACGACCTGCGCACCGCCGTCTACGCCCACCTGCAGCGGATGTCACTGGCCTTCTTCACCCGCACCCGCACCGGCGAGGTGCAGTCCCGGATCGCCAACGACATCGGCGGCATGCAGTCCACCGTCACCATGACCGCCACCTCGCTGGTCTCCAACCTCACCGGCGTCGTCGCCACGGTCGTCGCCATGGTCGCCCTCGACTGGCGGCTGACCGTCGTCTCGCTGCTGCTCCTCCCGGTCTTCGTCTGGATCAGCCGCCGGGTCGGCAACGAGCGGAAGAAGATCACCACCGAGCGGCAGCACAAGCTCGCCGCGATGAGCTCCGCCGTCCAGGAGTCGCTCTCGGTCAGCGGCATCCTGCTCGGCCGCACCATGGGCCGCGCCGACTCGCTCTCCCGGGACTTCACCCGGCAGTCGGACGAGCTCGCCGACCTGGAGGTCCGGGTCAACATGGCCGGACGCTGGCGGATGTCCACCATCCAGGTCGTGATGGCCGCGATGCCCGCGCTGATCTACTGGGCCGCCGGGCTGACCTCCGCCGGCGGCGCCCCGATCGTCTCGGTCGGCACCCTCGTCGCCTTCGTCTCGCTGCAGCAGGGCCTCTTCCGGCCGACCGTCAGCCTGCTCTCCACCGGGGTGCAGGTGCAGGTCTCGCTGGCGCTCTTCCAGCGGATCTTCGAATACCTCGACCTGCCGGTGGAGATCGCCGAGCCGGCCCGCCCGGTCCGCCTGGACCGCGTCCGCGGCGACGTCACCTTCGAGGGCGTCGAGTTCCGCTACCAGGGCGACCAGGACCGCCCCACCCTCGCCGGCGTCGACCTCAAGGTCCCGGCCGGCAGCTCGCTCGCCGTGGTCGGCGAGACCGGCTCCGGCAAGACCACCCTCAGCTACCTCGTCCCGCGGCTGTACGACGTCACCGGCGGGCGGGTCTGCATCGACGGCACCGACGTCCGCGAACTCTCCTTCGACACCCTGGCCCGCGCGGTCGGCGTGGTCTCCCAGGAGACCTACCTCTTCCACGCCTCGGTCGCCGACAACCTGCGCTTCGCCAAACCCGACGCCACCGACGAGGAACTCGTCGCGGCCGCCGAGGCCGCCCAGATCCACCCCATGATCGCCGCCCTGCCGGACGGCTACGACACCCTGGTCGGCGAACGCGGCTACCGCTTCTCCGGCGGCGAGAAGCAGCGCCTCGCGATCGCCCGCACCATCCTGCGCAACCCGCCCGTGCTGATCCTGGACGAGGCCACCAGCGCCCTCGACAACCGCACCGAGGCCGCCGTCCAACAGGCCATCGACGCGCTCGCCGTCGGCCGCACCACCATCACCATCGCCCACCGGCTCTCCACGATCCGGCACGCCGACCAGATCGCCGTGCTCGACGCCGGCGAGGTGCTGGAGCTCGGCAGCCACGAGGAACTCCTCGACCGCGGCGGCCACTACGCCGCCCTGCTCCGCCGCGAGGAGGCCGCCTAGGGAGTGTCCTCACGGGGGCACCACGCGGGTGCACCCACGCGCCCCTGGTGGTGCATCCGTACCTTGGTGGTGCACCCCCTCCTGCGGGCCGGGCCCGGTGTCAGTCGGTGGATTCGCGGGCCGCGGCGGCGGCCGCCAGTGCGGCCGTCAGGTAGCGGCGGACGGTCGCGAGTTCCGAGGCGTCGAAGTCGTCCGCCGTGCCCACCAGGGCCCCGATCAGCGGGCCGAAGAACGACCAGCCCAGGCCGACCGCCTTCTCGTCCACGGTGAGCAGCACCCGGCGGCGGTCCCGGTCGTCCCGGGTGCGCGCCACCAGGCCGAGCCGTTCCAGCCGGTCGACCAGACCGGTGGTGCCGGCCGAGTTGAGCCGCAGCGCCGCGCCGAGCCGGCCGGGGGTGACGGTCTCGCCGGCCCGGGCCGCGTCCAGCAGGTGGATGAGCGCCCGCAGGTCCGTCGGGTGCAGGCCGTGCCGGGCCGCGAACTCCGCGCCGAGCAGGTCGAACTCCACCGTCACCGCGCGCAGCAGGTGCACCAGTTCCATCGCCGGCCCCTCCGGCCGTTCCTCCGTCACCGCGGCCACCGTCCTTCCTCCGTCGACCCCTCCGGAGTTATTCTCTCGTTCAGCGAGAGAATTGGTCAACGAGACACCGTCGCCGAGACGACCGGGGGGTCAACCGTGTCCAGCACCGCGTCCCGCACGCACCAGGACTTCGACGCCGCCTACGACGCCCTGCTGGCCCGCTGGCCGGCCGGCACCGCCGAACTCGACGTCCCCACCCCGTACGGCACCACCCGGGTGCACGCCCACGGCCCGGCCGGTGCGCCGCCGCTCGTCCTGCTGCCCGGCGGCGGCGCCACCGGCGCGGTCTGGGCCGGCACCGCCGCCGCCCTCGGCGGGCAGCACCGGGTGCTCGCGGTCGACCTGCCCGGCGACGCCGGACGGAGCGCCCCCGGCGGACGGCCGCTGCGCGCCGGCGAGGACCTGGCCGCCTGGCTGGACGCGCTGCTGGACGGGCTCGGCGCCGAGCGCACCGACCTCTGCGGCCACTCCTACGGCGCCCTGCTGGCGTTCGGGTACGCGGAGCGCAGGCCGCAGCGGGTCGACCGGCTCGCCCTGCTCGACCCCACCCAGTGCTTCGCCGGCTTCCGGCCCGGCTACGTGCTGCGCGCGCTGCCGCTGCTGCTCCGCCCCACCCGGGCGAACGCCCTCGCCCTGCTGGCCCGGGAGACCGCGGGCACCGCCGACCCGGACTGCGCCGAGGTGTACGGGCAGGGCGCCGGTCTGCCCGGCCTGGCCCCGCCGCTGCGGCTGCGCCGGCCGGACGCCGCCGCGCTGCGCGGCCCCGTGCTGGTGCTGGTGGCCGGCCGCAGCGGGGCGCACGACGCGCGGAAGGTCGCCGCGGCGGCCCGTAGGGCGCTGCCGGACGGCGAGGTGGCGGTGCTGGAGGGGGTCACGCACCACGGGCTGCCCGCGGTGGGCGGGGACGCGCTGAACGCCCGGCTGGCGGCCTTCCTCGGCCGCGGGCGGGATCAGGCGGCCTTCGGCGCCTCGTTGTAGGCCTCGGCCAGCTCCTGGCCGGACAGCTCGTGGATCGCCGCCATCACCTCGTCGGTGACCTGGCGGCGGGCCCGGGCCGAACGGGCCTGGCCGTGCAGCTCCGGGAAGTGCAGGGGCTTGCCGAAGCGGACCGTCACCCGGCGGATCCGCGGGATCCGGCGGCCGACCGGCAGGATCTCCTGCGGGCCCTCCAGGGCGACCGGGACGACCGGCACGCCGGCGGTCAGCGCCAGCCAGGCCACGCCCGTCTTGCCCTTGTAGAGCCGGCCGTCCAGCGAACGGGTGCCCTCCGGGTAGATGCCGAAGGCCTTGCCGTCGTTGAGGATCTCCAGCGCCTGCTCCAGCGAGGCGGCGGCCGCGCGGATCTCGCCGCGCTCGACCGGCACGGCGTTGATCACCGAGGTGAAGAACGCGCGGGAGATCGCACCCTTGAGCCCGGTGCCGGTGAAGTACTCGGCCTTCGCCAGGAAGTACACCTGGCGCGGGGCCGTCAGCGGGATCACCACGCTGTCGATGAAGGACAGGTGGTTGCTGGCCAGGATCACCCCACCCTTGCGAGGCACGTGCTCCAGGCCCTCGACGACCGGCCGGTAGACGGTCTTCGCCAGCGGCTTGAGCACGAGCTTCGTGATGAGGTTGAGCATGGGCCCTCCCTGGCCGGCCGACGGTGTCCCGACCGGTCGGCGCGGGATCAGTCCGCACACTACGACATGCACCCCGGCGTCCGTCCACTCCCTCCCGGGGCGGGTCGACCGAGATCCTCGTCACGCTGCGCACCCGCGCGGTCGCGCAGCCGGACGCGGTAGGCTGACGGACCGTCACCCGGTGCGCCGGGGCGGTGTCAGGCCGTGAGCACCCGGCGGTCCGGGGCGGTGGCCTGCGCGCCGCTCGGGAAGACCTCCCGGACGACGCGCTCGGCGGCGTGTCCGTCGTCCCACGGGCAGAACCGCTCGCGGAAGCGCGCCCGCAGCTGCGGGTCCGGGTCGCCGGCCAGCAGGGCGTCGGCCGCCTGCCCGGTGGTGGTGGCGACCGCGCCGGGCGGCTCGGCGAGCAGGTCGAAGTAGACGCCGCGGACGGCCCGGTACTCGTCCCAGTCCGGGGCGAAGAGCGTGATCGGCCGGTCCAGCACGGCGTAGTCGAACATCATCGAGGAGTAGTCCGTGACCAGCGCGTCCGCGGCGAGGTACAGGTCCTCGACCACCGGGTGGTCGGAGACGTCCACGATGCGGGCGGCGTCGGGACCGGCGGTGAGGTCGCCCGCACCGCCGGTGTGGAAGTAGTGGGTGCGCACCAGCACGGTGTGGCCGGGGCCGAGCCGGCGGGCCAGCTCGGGCAGGTCGAGCAGCGGCAGGTAGCCGCCGCGGGCCTCCCGGTGGGTCGGCGCGTAGAGCACGGTGCGCTGCCCGGTGCGGATGCCGAGTGCCTCGCGGACGGCGGCGCACTCCTCGGCGGTGGCGAGCGCCAGCCGGTCGTTGCGCGGGTAGCCGGTCTCCAGGATCCGGTACCGGCCGGGGAAGGCGCGGGCGAAGTGCTCGCTGGTGTGCGGATTGGGGGAGACCAGGTAGTCCCAGCGGTCGACGGCCTCCTGGAGGCGGCCGAAGTCCATGCCGTCCGCGGCGATCGGATGGTCCTTCAGGTCCATCCCCATGCTCTTGAGCGGGGTGCCGTGCTGGGTCTGCAGGTGCACGGAGCCCGGCCGCTTGCCCATGGTGTGCGGGAAGTTGACGTTGTTGACGAAGTACTTGGCGGTGGCCATCGCCCGCAGGTAGCCGGGGGAGTTGAGCAGCACGTACGGCACCCCGGGCGGCAGCGCGGCGGCCTGCGCGGGGGTCTCCACCACCCACACGCCGCGGATCTGCGGGGCCAGTTCGCGGGCCCGCTCGTAGATGGCGGCCGGGTTGCAGGCGTAGCCGCGGTGCCAGTAGGCGGCGTACACCGCGAGGTGCTCGTCCAGCGGCAGCCGGCGGAAGACGTTGTAGACGGCGAACCGGGCGCCGCCGCGCACCACCCGGCGGACGGCCGGGGCGACGGCCAGGGTGCCGCGGCGGGCGGCCCGCGGCAGGGCGCGGGTGCGGCGCAGTTCGTCGTAGGAGCGGCGGGCGCCGCGGGCGGCGAGCCGGTAGGGCAGTCCGCGCGGCCCGCGCGGGAAGAGGTGGCCGGGCGGGCGGTGCCGCGCGATGTGCGCGGTGATCCGGCGGAAGAAGTCCGGGCGGGACGCCGACGGCACCAGGCCCGGCGTGTCGTAGACGGTGAGGGCCTGCCGGACGGTCCGCTCGAAGACGGTCGCCCGCAGCGGGCCGGGGCGCCGGTCCAGGAAGGCGAAGATCTCCTCGTACTGGGCGAAGGCGTCGGCGTGCTTGGGGGAGGGGGTGCTGGTGATCGCCCCCGGGCGGCCGCGGCGGTACGCGTAGCAGGGGCGGTCCAGGAACCGCAGCCGGCCCGCGGCGAGCAGCGCCGGGTAGGTGACGGAGATGTCCTCGTAGTAGCCGCGGCCGAAGGAGACGCCGAGGCCCAGCAGGTAGTCGCGGCGCAGCACCTTGTTCCACACCGCCATCACGGCGCGCAGCAGGTCGGGGTGGTCGGCCGCGGTGCAGCCGGCGGCCAGCTCGGGCCCGGTCAGGTGGTGGTGCCAGGGGTTGGGCTCCGTCCCGCCGTCGTTGTAGACGTGCACGAAGTCGGTGAGCAGCACGTCGGCCGGGGGCAGCCCGGACGCGGCCCGCTCCTCCTCGGCGCGCAGCTCGGCGAGGACGGCGTCGAGGGCGCCGTCCAGCAGCCGGTCGTCGCTGTCGACGAACCAGACCCAGCGGCCGCCGGCCTCGGCCAGCCCGGCCTCGCGGGCGCCGCCGAGGCCGAGGTTCTCGGTGAGGTGGCGGACCCGCAGCCGGTCGTCGCCGGCCGCGTACCGGTCGAGGATCGCCCCGCAGCCGTCGGGGGAGAGGTCGTCCACCGCGATGATCTCGACCTCGCCGGGGGCGGCGGTCTCCGCGCGCAGGGAGTCCAGGCAGTCGGGGAGGAAGCGCTCCACTCCGTGGACCGGCAGGACGATGCTGAGGAGGGGGATCACGCTCGTGTTCACTCCGCGCAGGACAGGTGGGTCGGCGGCTGCTCGCCCGGTACAGCCCACTGTAGCGAGCGCAAGTGGACGGCCGGTTGACAGAAAGTGATCGCCGGGGTGTCGGGATGTGTCCCGGGCCGACCGCTTCGGACTGTGAAAGCGCGGCGGGTGTCGAGAGGGCGCCGACGGGCGCGGACGTCACGGCCCGCCGTCCGGGGACTGGGCAGCGGCCCCGGACGGCGGCCGGAAAACGCGACCGCCGGTGCCGCGCCGTGCGAGCGGCGGCACCGGCAGTCCGGTTTGGCGGTCCGGCCGACCCTCAACGACCGACCGCCGGTCCGTCACCGCACCTGAGTCGGGCCGCCGCAGCGTCGAGACGGCCGGACAGTGACTCAGCAGGTGTCGGAAGTTTTCTTCATCTGTCGAACTCATTCGACAGGAGTCTCGAGGGGTGGCTCGGGAACTCCGTGTCTGAGGAAATATTGCTTGTAGGTTTCCGCCGCGTCAATCCCTCAGACGCGTTCAAGTTGTGAAGGCACTCCGGATGGTCCCCCGTAGGCGGGCCGGGCTGCGGCGCAGGCCCGCACTCTCACCCGCACCGGTGACCCGGCCGCCCGCCGCGTCACCCGCGCGGGCTGCCCGCCGGCCGCACCCCCGGAGCTCCTCCCGCCCCCTGCGCGCCGGGCCCGTGCCGCCGTACGCGGCTGCGGCATCCGGCGTGCTGCCGCCGACAGGTTTGAAGCGCGTCCGATATGCCCGACCTGCGGTGCTGTGTCGTCGGTGATCGATGCCCAGTCGTGACCGAGGCCACGGCCGTCTGGTGAAGTGTCAGATCCGTTCGCACGATACGGTGGCAGAACACCAGGACGCTTGCGCGCGGAGAGCCACTCACGGATAGTCTTCGCCTCACGGCCCTGGCGCCTCGTAGGGGTGGGAAACGATGGAACAGATGCAAGTGCGACCCCGGCCGCGAGTGCCGGCGATCCAGTGCGGTGTCGGCACGACCGGCCGCCGGATCGACCGCCACCTGGCCGTACTCGGCGCGCCCGCGCTCTCGACGGTCGACACGGCCGAGGCCCTCGGCCTGATAAGGGAGCTCACACCGCGCGGCACCGGTGCGACCGGCACACAGGCCGCGCCCCGGCGCACCGCCCGGGTGTCGCTGCTCACTCCGCTGCGCCGCCTGCGCCGCAGCCTGTTCGGCAGCCGGCACTAGCGGCGCGGCGGCGGCCCGGCAGGGGGGGCCGCGCGGCGACCGGGCCGGGGCCGGCCGGGCCCGGCCGACGACCCGACGGACAGTCACCGTCCGCCGGGTCTTCGTCATGCCGCCGTCCCACTCCCCGGGACATCCGCCGGTCCGAGGCGGCCATGCGTCAGGATGGCCCCATGGCGGACACCTTCCACACGCTGACCTTCGAGACCACCACCGGCACCGGTGAGGTCGCCCTCGACATCACCGAGCGCTGCGCGGCCTTCCTCACCACCGCGGCCGCCGGCCGCGACGGGCTGCTCAACGTCTTCGTCCCGCACGCCACCGCGGGCATCGCCGTGATCGAGACGGGCGCCGGCAGCGACGACGACCTGCTCGCCCTGCTCCGCGACCTGCTGCCCGCGGACGGCCGCTGGCGGCACCGGCACGGCACCCCCGGCCACGGCCGCGACCACGTGCTGCCCGGGCTGGTCGCCCCGCACGCCACCCTGCCGGTGATCGGCGGCAAGCTCGCGCTCGGCATCTGGCAGTCCGTCGTCCTGGTCGACACCAACGTCGACAACCCGCGGCGGACGGTGCGGCTCAGCTTCCTCGGCTGACGGGCATACCCGCCCGCCGTACGGCGTTGCCGACGGTGCCGCCGCCCACCCGCCCGGGGCGGACCCGGGAACGCCCCACCACCGCCGAGGAGGCCGACCATGACCGAGCCCGACACCTCCACCGCCGCCGCGACGGACGCCGTCTGCGAGCTCGCCCCCGCCGACCGGGCCGTGCAGGGCCTCACCCCGGCGGCCGACGCCGGCCCGCGTGCGGACTGCGTCCTGTGCGGCGAGCCGACCGAGTACCCGGCCGACCACGCCGGCTCGGCGCTCTGCGCGGTCTGCACCTGGCAGCAGGCCCAGCGGATCGCCTGCGCGGGCTGACCGCCCGTCACCCCGATCGGCGGGCCCGCCGCGCCCCGGCCGGAACGCCGCTGACACAGGCTCAGGCGTCCTCCCGGTCGGCGACGGCCAGGGTCGAACCGTGCCGCTGCTTGCGGACGAGCAACTGGGAGGGGATCCGGCTGCGCAGATCGGCGACGTGGCTGACGATGCCGACCGCGCGGTCCCGCTCGCGCAGGCCGTCGAGGACGTCCATGACCTCCTCCAGGGTCTGCTCGTCGAGGCTGCCGAAGCCCTCGTCGATGAAGAGGGTGTCCAGCGGCATGCCGCCCGCCTCGTCCGTCACCACGTCGGCCAGGCCGAGGGCCAGGGCCAGCGAGGCGAAGAAGCTCTCGCCGCCGGAGAGCGTCGCGGTGTCGCGCTCCCGGCCCGTCCAGGCGTCCACCACCCGCAGCGACAGGCCGGAGCGCTTGGTGCCGGCGACCGGGCCGTCACTGTGGACCAGGGTGTAGCGGCCGCCCGACATCCGCACCAGCCGGTCGCTCGCCGCCGCGGCCACCTGCTCCAGCCGGGCCGCCAGCACGTACGACTCCAGCCGCATCCGCAGCGCGTTCTCCGCCGGGGCACCGGCCACCAGGGCGGCGAGCCGGCCGATCCGGCCGAGCTCGGCGAGCTCCGGGGCCAGCGCCGCGGCCAGCCGTGCCAGCTCGGCGCCGATCCGGGCCAGCGCGGCACAGCGCCGCTCCGCGGCACCGGCCTCCGCCGCGGCCCGCTGCAACCGGTCGGCGGCCCGCGCCTGACCGGCCCCCGTCGCGGCCGGATCCGCGGGCGGCGGCGCCGCGGCGGCCACCAGCTCGGGACGCACCAGCTCGGCCTCGACCGCGGCCAGCGCCCGGTCGAGCGACTCCAGCCGGGCCTCCAGCGCGGACCTGCCGGCCGCCGGCAGGACCGCGGCGCGGGCCTCGTCCGGGGTGGCGAACCCTGCCTCCGCGGTGGCCCGCAGCAGCTCCCGCTCGGCCTCGGACAGCCGTCCGGCCGCCTCCTCCGCCGCGTGCACGGCGTCCAGGGCCGCGGCCACCGCCGGGGCGTCCTCGTCCAGTTGCCGGGCGCGGGCGGCCACCGAAGGGGCGTCGCCCTGGGCGTCGCCGTCCAGCTCGGCGAGCCGCAGCCGCTCCTCGGCGAGGTCCTGCAGCCGGGCGTTGGCGGCGGCGGCGTCCGCACCGCCGGCCCGCAGCTGCTCCTCGCGGCGGCGGTGCTCGGCGGGGCGCTGCTCGGCGCGGCGGACGGCCGTGCCCAGGGCGTCGGCCCGCCGGACGGCGGCCGACCGCTCCGCCTCGGCGGCCGCCAGCTGCTCGGCGAGCTCGGCGGAGGCCGTCTCGCCGGCGACGGCCAGGGCCGCGGACTCGTCGGCCCGCAGCCCGGCCACCGTGCGCCGGGCGTCCTCCAGCCGCTGTTCGGCGTCGGCCTGCGCGGCGGCGGCGCGCCGCTGGTCCCCGGCCGTGACCTGCCCCTCGCCGGGGCGGGCCGGGGCCGGGTGCTCGGCCGCGCCGCACACCCGGCAGGGGTCGCCGGCGCGCAGTGCACCGGCGAGTTCGGCGGCCATCCCGGCCAGCCGGCGCTCCTGCAGGTCGAGCGTGGTCGCCCGGGCGGTCAGGGCCAGATCGTGGGCGTCCCGCTCGTGCTGCTCGGCGCGGGCGAGGGCGGCCCGCACGGTGTCGCGGCGGTCGGCGGCGGTGCGGCGGCCGGCCAGCTCGGCCCGCCGCTCGTCCAGTCGGAGCACCGTCCCCGCGGCGGCCTCCGCGGCGGCCTGTTCGGCCTGCAGCGCCTTCAGCCGGGCGTCGACCTCGGCCAGCCAGTCCCGGGCGTCCTCGACGAGCTGTTCGGCGGTGTCCCGGCGGTGCGTCAGGTCGGCGGCCTCGCGCCCGGCCTCGTCGTGGCGGCGCTCGGCGGCCCGGGCGGCGGTGAACTCGCCGACCGCGGTGCGCAGCCGGCGCTCCTCGGCGGCCAGCGCGGTCGCGTCCGCCCCGGCGCCAGGCCGTGCCCCGTCCGGCCCGGCCTCGTGCGGCAGCAGCGTCCCGAGCCCGCCGTCGCCGCCTCCGCCGTCGCCGGTGCCGGAGCCCGCGGCACCGGCCCGGACCGGCATCGCGGCGAAGCGCCGCCGCAGGGCGGGCCGGCCCCGCTCCTCCCCCTCGGCCGGCCCGGCGTGCGCGGGCTCGGGGGGG
>NZ_BAAALD010000063.1:28481-47959 GCF_039528095.1 Kitasatospora arboriphila | reverse complement strand
CGCCGGGGGGGCCGGAGGGAGGTGCTGCGGCCGGGATGGGTGCGGCCCGCACCCGGTGCGGACACGGCGCGGGCGCCCGCCCGGGTGGTGGGCGGCCGCCCGTTGCGGCGGTGCGGATCAGGCGTTCAGGACGCCGGTGCCGAGCAGGCCGAGCAGCAGCACGCCGACGACGATCCGGTAGGCCACGAAGGCGTTGAAGGAGTGCTTGGCGACGTACTTCAGCAGCCAGGCGATCGAGGCGTACGCGACGATGAAGGAGACCGCCGTGCCGACGATCAGCGGCAGCGGGTCCACGCCGGCGCCGAGGGCGTCCTTGAGCTCGTACAGGCCGGCGCCGGTGAGGGCCGGGATGCCGAGGAAGAAGGAGAGCCGGGTGGCGGCGACCCGCTCCAGGTCGAGCATCAGACCGGCCGACATGGTGGCGCCGGAGCGGGAGAAGCCCGGGAAGAGCAGGGCGAGGATCTGGGCGGAGCCGACGATCATGGCGTCCTTGAGGCCGGTGTCGTCCTCGCCGCGCTTGAGCCGGCTCATCTGGTCGGCCGCCCACATGACGCCGCTGCCGACGATCAGCGAGCCGGCGACCACCCACAGGGAGGCGAGCGGGCCCTCGATCAGCGGCTTGGCGGCGAGGCCGACGACCACGATCGGGATGGTCGCGTAGATCACCCACCACGCGAACTTGTAGTCGTGGTGGTACCGCTCCTCCTTGTTCATCAGGCCGCGGCCCCAGGCGCCGACGATCCGGGTGATGTCCTTGAGGAAGTAGAGCAGCACGGCCGCGATCGCGCCGACCTGGATGACGGCGGTGAAGCCGACCACCGACGTGTCGTCGACCGGGATGCCCATCAGGCCCTCGGTGATCTTCAGGTGGCCGGTGGAGGAGATCGGCAGGAACTCCGTCACTCCCTCCACCACGCCGAGGACGACGGCTTGACCGACGGTGATCACGCTCACGTGGGACCCTTCCCGGATCTCGACCCTGCGGGCGGGCCACCGCCCGCACGTCTACGAGAATGTAGACGTCCTGGGTCGCGGTGGTCCACCCGGGTCGGCGTGGCGCGCGCCCGGGCCTCCGCGGGCGGCGCGCGGGCCGCCCGTCCGACCCGCGGACGGGTGCCGCCGCCGGGGCGCGGCCCGCCGTCGACCGGCCGCGCCTGCCGCCCCGCACCCCCGCCGCCGTGCCACGATCGTGTGGTGAGGATCACAGCCGACGGCGTGGCGCCCCCGGTGGGTAGGGATCAGGCATTCGCACGGTGCACAGGCGCACTCAGGAGGAGACCGTGAGGCCACCGGCGCAGAACCCGCCGACACCGCAGACCCCCGACCCCGCGACCGCCGCCGGGGCCCCCGAGCCCCGCACGTCGCCCGACACCCCCGACGCCCACGAACCGCCCGACGGCGAGGAGGCCCAGGTCATCGTGGTGGGCGCCGGCCCCGCCGGCGCGTCCACCGCCGTCCACCTCGCCCGCGCCGGCGTCGACGTCCTGCTGCTGGAGAAGAGCCGCTTCCCGCGCGACAAGGTCTGCGGCGACGGCCTGACCCCCCGCGGCGTCCACCAGCTCCTGCGGATGGGCGTCGACATCGACGGCCCCGGCTGGATGCGCTCCCGCGGCATGCGCTGGGTCTGCGCAGGCCGCCAGGTCACCATCGACTGGCCCGACCTCGGCCGCTACCCAGACTTCGGCCTCACCCGCAGCCGCCACGACTTCGACGACATCCTCGCCCGGCACGCCGAGGCCTCCGGCGCCCGGCTCCGGCTCGGCGTCAAGGCCACCGGCCCGGTCACCGACCGCGCCGGACGGATCACCGGCGTCACCGCCACCGGACCGGACGGCAGACCCGTCACCTACCGCGCACCACTGGTCGTCGCCGCCGAGGGCGCCTCCGCCCGCACCGCCATCGCCATGGGCCTGGAACGCGACCCCCGGCGCGCCCTCGCCACCGCCGCCCGCCGCTACTACCGCAGCCCCGAACTCTCCAAGGACGAGTACCTGGAGCTCTGGGCCGACCTGCGCTGCGCCCGCACCGGCCGCGACCTGCCCGGCTACGGCTGGATCTTCCCGCTCGGCGACGGACGGGTCAACGTCGGCCTCGGCGCGCTCCCGCACCGCGACCACGGCACCATCGACCTCCGCGCCACCCTCGACCAGTGGCTCGCCCGGCTGCCCCGCCACTGGGGCCTCAACGAGCAGAACGCCGACTCGCCGCTGCGCAGCGCCGCCCTGCCGATGGGCTTCAACCGCCACCCCCAGTACAGCCGCGGCCTGCTGCTGGTCGGCGACAGCGCCGGGATGATCAGCCCCTGGAGCGGCGAGGGCATCGCCCAGGCCATGGAGGCCGCCGAGGTCGCCGCCGAGGCCGTCGTCCTCGCGCTCACCCGACCCGACGGGCCCCGCCGCGACCAGGCACTGCAGCGCTACCCCGCCGAGATCCGGCGCCGCTGGGGCCGGTACTACCGGCTCGGCAACACTGCCGGCGACCTGGTGTTCAGCCGCTTCGGCTACCGGCCGATCCTCAACGGCCAGGTCATGTCCCGGCCCGGCCTGCTGGCCTCGCTCGCCCGGCTGCTCACCCACCTGATGGAGGACCCGCCGCGGGACACCGCGGACCACGTCCTGAACACGCTGGTCAAGGCCGTTCCGCTGCGCGGCCGCTGACGCGGCGCGGGCGGGGCAGGGGCGGGGCTCGACGCGGCGGGGCCGCGCGCACGGAACGGCGGACGTGGCCGTTCCCGCGCGCGGCCCGGCCCGGCTGCTCACCAACGTCCTGGTCAGGGCCCCTCCGCTGCGCTGCCGCTGACGCCGCGGGGGTGGGGGCTCGACGCGCGGAAGGGCGGACGTGGCCGTTCCGGCGCGCGGCCCGCCCGCAGGGCCGGGAGCGGGCTCAGTGGGCCAGGCGGTCGTGCTCCAGCTCGCGGGCGTCCGGGCGGCGGGCCGCGGCCAGCAGGGCCAGCCGGCCCGTGGCGGAGTCGCGGACGGGGCCCTCGGCGACGCCCGCGCCGGCCCGGCGGACCGCCGCCAGCCGCCGGCGGGCCAGCCGCAGCGCCATCCGACTCAGCGGGCGGTACTCCGCGGGCACCTCCAGGATCGCGTCCGCCTGCAGCAGCGCCTTCTCGGCCAGGTCCGCGAGGTCCGCCACCAGGTGCTCGACGCCGTCCGTGCGGCGCCCGGCCGCCAGGTCCTCCCGGGTCACCCCGTGGTCGGCGAGGCTCTGTTCGGGCAGGTACAGCCGGCCCCCGCGCAGGTCCTCGGCCAGGTCGATCAGGAAGTCCAGCCGCTGCCACGCGTCGGCGAGCGCCCGGCCGGCCGCGGCGTAGCGCTCGTCCCCGCCGCCGACGTGCACCAGCCCGGCGGTCAGCATGGTGAACGGCCACGACAGCCGGTCGACGTACGCCTGGTAGTCGGCCTCGGTCGCGAAACCGGTGAAGTCCAGGTCGGCCCGCGCACCGGCGAGGTAGTCCTCGATCCAGTGCCGGGGGAGCCCGCGCAGCCGCACCGAGTGCGCGAAGGCCCGTGCCAGCGGCTGTCCGCACTCCTCACCGGCCAGCGCCGCACCGACCTGGTCCCGCCAGTGCGCGAACCGCTCGGCCCGGACCTGCGGCGCCCCCTGGTCGCACAGGTCGTCGGTGTAGCAGGCGAACGCGTAGCCGGCGACGGCGTGCGGCTGGTACGCCGCGACACCGAGCAGCCGCACCGCGGCGAACAGCGCGGGCTCGCGACGGCGCAGGAACCGGGCGGCCTCCCCGTAGTCCCGGGCCAGCGCGGCACCGACCGCCCCGGAGCCGTCCTGCCCGGCGCCGGCCGCTCCGGCACCGTCCGCTCCGGAACCGTTCACTCCGGCCACTCCGGCCTCGACGAGACACCGCCGCCACGAATACACCCGGACACCTCTCCACCCACCGCACAGGAACGCATCCATGATCGGTGACGCCCTGCGGCCGGGCCGCACCGGGCCACCCACCTGCGGATTCCCCGCCGTCCGGGCGCGCCTCGGCGCGACCCCCGACCGGACGGGGCGGGGCGCTGCGGCGCCACTCAGTCCGGCTCGTCGTCCTTGGTCGGCGGGTGCGGGTACACGGCGGACGACGGACCCATCAGGTCGTCGTCGCCGCCGTACTGGGCCGTGGCCTGCCGGCGCGCGGCGGACTCACGGTGGTGGGGAGGCGAGGCATCGAGGGCGGACCACTCCGGGTCCGTCACGTCGGCCGGCCGGTGCTGTGCGGGATTGCTGCTCATCGGACTCTCCGCCCCTGCTGGTCCCGATGCTCCCGATGCTACGCCGCGCCCGGGGCCGGGGCCCGGACGCCGAACACACCGGGGCCCCGGACGCCGAACACACCGGGGCCCCGGACGCCGTACACGCCGAGGTCGGCGGCCGTCACGCGCAGTCCGGGTGCCCCCAGCTCTCGCCGACCCGGGTGATCCGCTCGCCCTTGCCGTACCCGCGCCCGCACGGGCAGGTGCCGGGGAAGCGGGCGGCGAGGGTCCGCCGGGCCCCGTCGGACGACGCGGCCGCACCGGAGGCGCCGGTAGCACCGGAGGCCGGGCGGGAGGCGCGGGGGCGGCGGGCCGGGCGGGCCGGCCGTTCGGCGACCGGGTCGGGCACCGGTAGGTCCTCGGCGGTGCCGTCGCCGCCCTGCTGGGTGCGGGCGGCGTCGCTGGCCGCCTTGTCGGCGATCGCGTTGAGCGGGTCGCCGTCGACCCGGTGCGCGGCGACGTGGACGAAGGAGACCTCGCGGTCCGCCAGCAGCGCGTCGATCCGCTGGATCAGCTCCTGGTTGGCGACCGGCGAGCCCGAGGCCGTCCGCCAGCCGTTGCGCTTCCAGCCCGGCAGCCACTTGGTGACCGCGTCCCGGGTGTAGGTGCTGTCCAGCCGCACCTCCAGCGGCACCGCCGGGTCCGTGGCGGCCAGCAGCCGCTCCAGCGCGGTGAGTTCGCCGATGTTGTTGGTGCTCCGGCCCAGCGCACCGGACTGCCAGCGCTGCGGGGCGCCCGCGGCGTCCGCCAGGACCCAGGCCCATCCGGCCGGGCCGGGATTGCCCTTGGCGGCACCGTCGCAGGCTGCAATGACTCGTTCGACCATGCCCCGATCCTTTCATCGGTCGGGCCGTGCTCCGTGCCGCCGGGCGAGGGTCGGCAGGTTCCGACCGCGTGATCGATTTCCGGTCAATCTTGTCGCGCACGGCAGGGTCTGGACCTCTGCGCGACCGGCCGCCCGCACGGAGCAGGGCGAAGTCCGGTGCGCCGGCGCCGGCCCGCCGGTGCGTGCCGCGGCGGGAGGCGTCCGCTTGCGGGGGCTGGGAGGGAGTCGTCCGGATTTGGCCGTGGCCACTTCACGCGGTTCGGCCGCAGCCGGGTGCCGTCGGTGAACGGCCTTTTCCGCCGGGGTGGTTGACCCTCTTGAAGCGGGCATGGCAGTTTCGTGCGGCCCGCGTGCGCAACCGGTCGCGCGTCGGCACATCCCCCACAAGGAGACCCCATGTTCAAGGGACTCGCCGCCGGAATAGGCGCGGTCGCGATCGCCGCAGGCACGGTGACCGCGGCGGCCGTGCCCGCGCACGCCGTCCAGGCGGGCGATCTGACGGCCACCATCGCGCTGAGCAACTGTTCCGCCTCGCTCGTCCGGTACCCCGCATCGGTCGACACCGACCGGGCGATGATGCTCACCAACGGCCACTGCCTGCCGACCATGCCCGCCTCGGGCGTGGTGATCCAGAACCAGACCGCCAGCCGCAGCGGCACCCTGCTCAGCCCGTCCGGCTCCTCGCTCGGCACCGTCTCGGCCGACAAGGTGCTGTACGCCACCATGACCGGCACCGACGTGGCGCTGTACCAGCTGACCGACACCTTCTCGTCGATCCTCAGCAAGTACGGCGTCACCGCGCTGACCATCAGCGACACCCACCCGGTCGACGGCTCGGCGATGTTCATCCCGTCCTCGTACTGGAAGCAGACCTGGAACTGCTCCATCAACGGGTTCGTCCCGACCCTGCGCGAGGACGAGTGGACCTGGCACGACTCGCTCCGCTACAGCGCCGGCTGCAACACCACGCACGGCACCTCCGGTTCGCCGATCGTCGACGCCGCCTCCAAGAAGGTCGTCGGCATCAACAACACCGGCAACGACGACGGCGCGATGTGCACCCTCAACAACCCGTGCGAGGTGGCCGCCGACGGCACCACCACCGCCACCAAGGGCCAGAGCTACGGCGAAGAGACCTACTGGTTCACCACCTGCCTCGGCGCCGGGCGGGCCATCGACCTCAACGTCGCGGGCTGCCTGCTCACCAAGCCCGCCGGCAGCGGCACCGTCACGGTGACCAACCCCGGCAACCAGACCACCGCGCTGAACGGCACCGCCGACCTGCAGATCGCGGCCTCCGGAGGCACCGCCCCGCTCACCTTCAGCGCCACCGGCCTGCCGACCGGCCTGTCGATCAGCAGCTCCGGCAGGATCACCGGCACCGCCACCGCGGCCGGCACCTACAACGTGACCGTCACCGCCAAGGACGCCGCCAACAAGACCGGCTCCACCGCCTTCACCTGGACGGTCTCCGGCAGCATCAGCTGCGTCCCGGCCCAGCTGCTCGGCAACGCCGGCTTCGAGACCGGCACCGCCGCCCCCTGGACGACCACCAGCGGAGTCGTCGACAACAGCGCCTCCCAGGCCGCCCACTCCGGCTCCTGGAAGGCCTGGCTGAACGGCTACGGCTCCTCCCACACGGACAGCGCCGCACAGACCGTCAGCATCCCGGCCGGCTGCAAGGCCACGCTCAGCTACTGGCTGCACATCGACACGGCGGAGACCAGCACCACCACCGCCTACGACAAGCTGACCGTCACGGTCAACGGCACCACGGTGGCCACCTGGTCCAACCTCAACAAGAACACCGGGTACGGCCAGAAGACGGTCGACCTGTCCTCGTACGCGGGCCAGTCGGTCACCGTGAAGTTCAACGGCGTCGAGGACTCCTCGCTGCAGACGAGCTTCGTGATCGACGACACCGCGATCCAGACCGGCCCCTGACCGGCCCGAAGCGTACGGATGCCTCATAGGAGCCCCTGAGTCGACCTCCGTCGCGGACGTCTCCTTGCACCCGGGCCCGGCCGCAGTTGCGGCCGGGCCCGGTCCGTCCGCGGCCCGGGCCCTCAGGACCCGCGGGCGGCCTCGTCGGCCCAGGCGAGGAAGCGGCGCAGGTACGGGTCGTCCGCGGCCGCCGCGACCGGCGGCGAGCCGAGGACGGCCAGGCCCAGGCCGCCGTCGAGGGTGACGACCGCGCCCTCCGGCACCGTCCGGCCGCCGACCCGCAGACAGCCGCCCGCGACGTCCACCGCCAGGCCCGCCGCGCCGACCACCGCCGGCCGGCCCATCGACCGGGCGACGACCGCCGCATGGCTCGCCGGCCCGCCGAGCGCCGTCAGCACGCCCGCGGCGGCGGCCAGGCCGTGCAGGTCCAGCGGAGAGGTCTGCGGCCGCACCAGCACGACCGGCCCGTCCGCAGCCATCCGGACGGCCGCGTCGGCCGTCAGCGCCACCCGGCCACCCGCCACCCCGGGCGAGGCACCGAGGCCGCGGACGAGGAGGTCCGTGTCGTCGGCGAGCGCGATCCGCGGGGTGCCGGCGTCCCGCAGCCGGCCGGGGGCGACCCGGCGCAGCGCCTCGTCCCGGGAGATCACCCCGCGGTCGGCGAGGTCGACCGCCACCCTCGCGCCGGCCGCGCCGGCGAACCGGCCGGCCCGCAGCTGCAGCAGCCACAACCGGCCGGCCTCGAAGGTGAACTCCAGGTAGCAGGCGTCGCGGCAGCGCCGCTCACCGAGCTCCAGTGCCTCCAGCAGGCCGGCCATGACCTGCGGCTCCTGCGCGGCGAGGTCGGCGAGCGGGCGGACGGCGGCGCCGCCGGAGACGACGTCCTCGCCCTGACGGCCGAACAGGACGTCGCCGCGGGGCACCGGTTCGCCGGTGGCCGGGTCCCGGCTGAACGCCACCCCGGTGCCGCTGTGCCGCCCGCGGTTGCCGAACACCATCGCCTGCACGGTGACGGCGGTGCCGAGCCCGTCCGGAATGCCGTTCAGCGCGCGATAGGTGCGTGCCCGCGGTGAGTCCCAGGACCGGAACACGGCGGCGACGGACTGCGCCAACTGCTCCCGCGCGTCGTCGAGCACCGGCTCGCCGAGGTGCCGGCGCACCGCCTCCGTGGCCGCCGCGAGTCGCTCCCCGTCGGAGCCCCCGGAGCCCGTGGGGTCGGCGGGCCGGCCCGTGGCGGCGGCGACGAGTCCGGTGAGCAGGCGCAGCCGGGAGTCGCGGACGAACTCCGGTTCACCCGTCTCGGCGATCAGCGCCTCGGCGGCCCCGCCGGTCAGGCCGACGTCGAGCACGGTCGCCATCATGCCGGGCATCGGGACGGCGGCGCCCGAGCGGACGGCCACCAGCAGCGGCCGCCGCCCGTCGAACCGCCGCCCGCCGCACCGCCGGCCGGTGGCGGTCTCCAGCGCGGTGACCGCGGCGGCGAGCTCCTCGGTCAGGCCGTCCGGCAGCCGCCCGTCCCGCAGGAAGGCCCGGCAGGCCGCGGTGCCGATCACGAAGCCCGGTGGCACCGGCAGCCCCAGCCGCAGCAGCGCCACCAGGCCGTGCGCCTTGCCGCCGAGGACGTCCGCCGGCTCCCCGAGGTCCGCCGACAGCGGGTGGATCCACCTCACCGCTGTAGCATACGGGCGTGCCCGAGCTGCCCCACCGCACCAGCCCCGACCTGCTGGTTCTCCACACCCTGCGCTGCACCGGATTCGCCGAACTCGCCCGGGCGGCCGAGGCCGTCGGCCTCCCCGAGGCCGACGTGGAGTCCGAGCTGTTCGACCTGGCGGTGGCCGGGCTGGTCACCCGGATCTCCGGCCCCTTCGGCGGCTGGGGCCTGACCGAGGCCGGCCGCGCCGCCGACGCCGAACGGATCGCGGCCGAACTCGCGGCCTCCGCGGCCCGGGAGCCCGTCTCCGAGGTCTACGAGCGCTTCCTCGTCCTCAACCCGGAACTCCTCGACCTCTGCACGGCCTGGCAGACCCGCCCGGTCGACGGCGCGATGGCCCTCAACGACCACGCCGACACCACCTACGACACCCTCGTGCTGACCCGGCTGACCGACCTCGACCGCCGGGCCGCCGAGGTCTGCGCCGAGCTGTCGGCCGTCCTGCACCGCTTCGCCCGCTACCGGGAGCGGTTGGCCGGCGCGCTCGGCCGCGCCCACGCGGGCGAGCAGGGCGCCGTCACCGAGAGCACCGACTCGTACCACGCCGTCTGGTTCCAGCTGCACGAGGACCTGCTGACCACCCTCGGCATCCCCCGCCACTGAGCCGCCCGGCGGCCCGCTGCGCCGTTCAGCGGTCGTCGGACCAGTCCGCGTCGACCGGCGGGACACCGGTGGCCAGCACGTGGCCGACGATCCGCAGGCCCTCCGGGAGCGGCACGGTCTCCGTGTCGGGGTACTCGTCGTGCTGACCGTTCGTCAGGACGAAACCGGTGCTGCGGCCGGCGGCCAGCGGATCCACGGCGTGCCCGCCCGGGTCGCCCTCGGGATCGAGTAGCAGCACCATCGCGCGCTCGCCGTTGCTGACGACGCCCAGCGACCGGCCGGAGGAGGCGGCCAGCCAGGTCTCCAACCGTCCCGCGGCGATCCGACCGCGCAGCAGGTCGAGCGCCGCCTCGACCGTCGCCGGAGCGGTGCCGTCGTCGAAGACCCAGGACTCGCCCATGTCTTCGACCCTCTCACAGCAGACTCCCGCCCGCGCCGCCCGCGCCGCCCGCACCGCCCCGGGCAACGGCGGTGCTCGGCCGCAGACACCGGGAGGGCCCCGCGGTCGACCTCCCCGCGGGGCCCTGCGGACCGTTCGGTCAGCCGACCGTCCAGCGCTGCAGCGCCGAGCCGGTGTCCGCCTGCTGGGTCACCGCCGCGCCGTCCGCGGTGGAGGCGGTGGTGAGCAGCAGGCCGCTCTTCTGCGAACTGATCCGGTAGCCGCCGCTCACGGCGGTCACCACCCAGCGCTGGTTGCTGCCGCCGGTGCAGGTCCACTGGATGACCTGGGCGCCGGCCGTGGTCGAGCCGCCGCTGACGTCCATGCAGAGGTTCGACTCGCCGTTGGTGATCTGGTAGCTGCCGTCCGCCTGCGCGGTGAAGACCCAGGTCTGGTTCGGGCCGCCGTTCGGTGCCCAGGTCACCAACTGGGTACCGGCGGCGGTCGAGTGGTTCGGGTCGTCGAGCGCCTTGCCGGAGGCGGTCAGCGTGTGGCTGCCCGCGAGTGCCGGGTTGACGGCCCAGGTGAAGGTGGTCGAGCCGGTGGCCGTCCCGGAGGAGGCGGTGACCGTCACCGTCGACGATCCGGTGGCCGTGGGCGTCCCGGTGATCAGACCGCCCGCGCCGATCGACAGGCCGGCGGGCAGGCCGGTCGCCGAGAAGGCGAGCGCCTTGTTCGCGGAGTCGCTGCCGGTGAGCTGCAGCGAGACCGCGGTGTTCACCTTGGTGGACTGGTCGCCCGGGCCGGTGACGGTGACGGTCTCGGCCGCCGCGCCGACGGCCGTCAGCGTCAGTGCCTGCTCGTCCGCGCTGCGCCCGCCGCCGACGCCGCTGCCGCCGGTGTCCGTCCAGCTGCGGACGGGCGCGGTCTCGGCGAGCCGGCCGGCCGCCGGGGTCAGGCCGAGGACGAGGCCGCTGTAGCGGTTGACCAGCTTGACGGTGCCGGTGGCCGTGCCGGAGGCGGTGGCGCCCGGGATCACCCACCACTGCTGGCCGACGGTGGGCCCGTTCGCGGGGGCGGCGGTGACGGTGGGCAGCGCGCCCCAGGCCCGGCCGGCGACGGCGCCGGAGTTCACGCCGAGCAGCCGGCCGGTGGAGCCGTTGGCGATCCGGTAGGAGCCGTCGCCGTTGGCGGCGAAGGTCCACGACTCCAGGGCGGAGCCGGTGGCGGAGGCCAGCGAGGTGGTCGCCGAGCCGCCGGAGACCTGGGCGAGGACCCGGCCGTTGGCGCCGGCGATCCGGTAGGTCCTGGACGGGTCGACGGGCGGCGCGGGGGCGGCCGAGGCGCCGACGGTGACGTCCACGTACTGGCCGGAGGCCCCGCCGGAGCAGCCGAACGCGCAGTACGAGCGGAAGGTCCGGCCGGTGATCGTGGAGCTGGTGCGGTTGGCGCCGTCGAGGAACCAGCGGTACCAGGACGCGGTGCGGTAGCTGCCGGTGTCGCCGAGCAGGAACCACTTCTGGGTGGCGAGGTCGGCGGTGGCGTAGAACTGCTGCGGTGCGTTGCCGCTCTGGTCGACGGCCTGCGGCTCGCCGATGTAGAGGCCGAGGTGGGCGTTCCAGGTGACGTCCATGACGAACAGCGGCGAGGTCGCGGGCATCGTCCCGGCGGCGATCTGCTGGGCCGCGGTGCCGGTGTTCGCCGGGTCGTACTCGCCCGTCACCGGGGTGTACCCCGTGGTGCTGGACGGGCCGACGGGCACCATGTTGCTCTCCCGGCCGCCCACCCCGGGCTGCGACCAGGCGCCGTCGTACCACTTCTGCCAACTGCCGGGCGCCATTTTGCCGGAGAGCGGGGCGCGCGCCGCGTGCTCGTAGAAGGCCTTCCAGCCACCGGACTTGTCGACCACGCGCGAGCCGTAGAAGACGTAGAAGTACCCGGAGGCGGTGTCGACGAACAGCCGCTGGTCGCCGTCGCCGTAGGAGTACGTCTGGTGGGGGAAGGCCGTGGTGTCGCCGCGGGCGGTGCTGTACGGCGAGGTGATGACGTGGTCCCGGATCGTCCAGGTGCTCCCCCGGTCGGTGGAGACGGCGTAGTCGATGGCGTCGAAGTGCAGGCCGTCGCCGAACGGTTGAGGGGTGAACTCGTTGTGCACCAGCCCGTACCAGTCGCCGGTGTCCGGGTCGACCCAGACGCCCGCGAGGTCGCAGTAGTTCTTGTGCGCGTAGCTGCCGGAGCCGGCCGCGGCCGTCGCCGTCCGGCCCGTCGGGCTGTTGTTGCACCGCCAGGTGGTGTCGTTGTTCCGGTCGTCGGAGTTGGCCGGGTTCACGGCGTTGCTGACGGCCGACGAGCGGGTGGCGGTGTCGAAGTCGGTGCCGGTGAAGAAGTCCCAGTAGCGCGGGTCGTTCGCACCGTACAGCGCGGCGGACTGCTGGAACCAGAAGGTGCCGTCCTTGTCGATGTACGGCGCCGCCGGGGTGTCGGTGGGGTGGCCGTACGTCGCCGGTGCGCCGACCGAGACGGTGTAGGTGGTTCCGGCGGGGGCGGGGGCGGGGACGGGGGCGGGGTCGGCCGCGGCCGTCGGTGCGCCGGCGCCGGCCAGTGCCAGGGCGGCAGCGGCCAGCCCGGCCGTGAGGATGCTGCGCAGGGGTGTGGGCACGGAGGCTCCTTCCGTGGCGGTGCACGGTGGTGGGGGGGATCGGTGGGGGTCGGCGCCGGGGCCCACCCACGGCGCCGCCGAGCGCACTCATGCTCGAAGATGCTCATTGGGGCTTGTTTGAAAGCAGCTTCGAGCACACCGTGGCAGCGCGCCGACAGGGGTGTCAAGGGTCGCGCCGCAGCCGTCCGCAGAGCTCCCCGAAACCCGGCCCACCAGCGACAAAAGTCCAAGTCCCGGCCCACGGCTGTCCTTTGACACCGCCGCCCGACCCGGCCAGACTCCGTGGCCGGGCGATGCCAACGGTCACCGGGTGACGCCACCGGTCACCGGGCGTACGGAAGCTCAGCGGTATCCGGTGGCGTCGGCGGGGCGGCCCGGGTCCTGGACCTCCACCATGTAGCGCCAGGCGTCGGGCCGGCTGCCGTCGCGGTCGGTGAAGCCGTAGACCTGGGCGAGGCCGCCGCTGGAGAGGGACCGGCCGTTCCAGCGGGCCACCTCCGGGTCGGCGGCCAGCGCGGCGACGGCCCGGCCGACGAAGAACGGGGTCTCCGAGATGCAGAAGTGCGGCTCGACCCGGAGGGCGTCGCGCCAGTTCTCCTCCGTCACCCCGAAGTGGCCGAGCATGATCTCCGAGCGCATCCAGCCCGGCGTCAGCGCGACCGCGGTCGCGCCGCGCGGTCCGAGCTCCTCGCCGAGCGCGAAGCCCATCCGCAGCACCGAGGTCTTGGCGAGGTCGTAGAAGAACGAGACCCGGTAGGTGTCGCGGTTGTACTCGGCGGTGCCGTCGGTCACTTCGACGACGAGGCCGCCGGGGTGACGCAGCAGCAGGGGCAGCGCGTGGTGGCTGGTGATCGCATGGGTCTCCACCGCGAGGCGCAGCAGTCGCAGCCCGTTGTCCAGGTCGTGCTCCCACACCGGGGTGTCCCACTGGAAGAGGTTCTCGCCGCCCCAGACGTCGTTCACCAGGACGTCGAGCCGGCCCTGTTCGGCGTCGATGCGGTCCACCAGGCTGCGGACCTGCGCGGGCACCAGGTGGTCGGTGGGGACGGCGATGCCGTGCCCGCCCGCCGCGGTCACCAGGTCGGCGGTGTCCTCGACGGTCTCGGGGCGGTCGTACTCGGACCGCTGCGCGCGGGTGCTGCGGCCGGTCACGTACACCGTGGCGCCCGCCGCACCGAGTCCCACCGCGATGCCGCGCCCCGCGCCCCGGGTCGCCCCCGCGACCAGGGCGACCCTGCCCTTCAACGCTCCGTCCGACGCACCGGTCATGCCCGGAGTCTACGGAGTGCGGGCGGTGGGTCGCGGTGTGAAACGCGGACCGTCCGCCCACCGCCGGAAGGGCGTTGCCCGGTCGGCGGGCGGCCGCTAGGGTCGGTCGGGTGACTGCCGGGTCGGCCATGGGCCACACACGGAACGGGCACCCGGCCTCGGCTTGAGCACGAGGCGGGGCAGGGCCCCGCCGTTCTCTCCACGTCGTCGCAGTGCCCCTGCGAGCGCACCGCTGCGAGCACATCGCCGTGCGCCGCGTTCCACGACCCGGAGAGAAGGACCAGCCATGTCTTCCGTCACCACCGTCCAGCTCAACCACACCGCCGTCTACGCCCGGGACCGGCGGGTGTCCGCCGCGTTCCTCGCCGGCATCCTCGGCCTGGAGGTCGGCGCCCCGTTCGGGCCCTTCCTGCCGGTCGACCTCGGCAACGGCGTCACCCTCGACTACTACGAGAAGCGCGACGAGCCGATCCAGTCACAGCACTACGCGTTCCTCGTCCCCGACGAGGAGTTCCAGGCCATGATCGACCGCCTGGAGGCCGCCGCGGTGACCTACTACGCCGATCCCAGCCACACCGCGCCCGGCCGTACCAACGACTGGTTCGGCGGCCGCGGCGCCTACTTCGAGGACCCGGACGGCCACAACATGGAGATCATGACCAGGCCGTACGTCCGTCCCTGACCCCGGGCCCCGGTCCCGCGCCGGCCCAGCCGGGAGGGCGCGGGGCCGGGGCGACCCGGGGCGACCCGGGTGACGTTTCCCGGCAGATCCGTGCCGAACGGCCGAGGTGTCCCGATGCTGGATGCGACGGGGCCGCATGCCACAGGGCGGCGGCGGGCCCGCGAGGCGGCGAGGGCGAGGAGCACGGCACGGTGGAGAGCACACCCGAGCACGACCGGCGGCAGTGGATCGACGCCGGCAGGCGCGACCGCGTCGTCCGGGCGGCGACCACCGCCGGCCTGGTCGGCGCCCGGCACGCCGCGGCGGGGTTCCTGGACGTCGACGGGGTGCGCCGGACGGTCGCCGGCCTGCACGCCGCCTTCGGCCCGGACGTGCCGGTGCTGCACACCTTCGCGGCCAAGGCGGCCGCCCTGGTGCCCGTGCTGCGGCTGGTCGCCGACGCCGGCATGGGCTGCGAGGCGGCCAGCCCCGGCGAACTCGCGCTCGCCCGCGCGGCCGGCGTCCCGGCCGACCGGATCGTGCTGGACTCCCCGGCCAAGACCGCCGCCGAACTCGCCCGGGCCGTGGACCTCGGCATCGCCGTCAACGCCGACAACCTCCAGGAACTGGAACGGATCGCCGCCCTGCCGGCCCTCGGCCGCAGCGGCTCCGTGCTCGGGCTGCGGGTCAACCCGCAGGTGGGCACGGGCACGATCGGGGCGATGAGCACCGCCTCCGCGCAGTCCAAGTTCGGGGTGCCGCTGCGCGACCCGGGCGCCCGCGAACGGGTGCTCGACGCCTTCGGCCGGTACCCCTGGCTCAGCCGGCTGCACGTCCACGTCGGCTCGCAGGGCTGCTCGCTCGACCTCATCGCGTCCGGCGTCCGCGCCACCTGGGAGCTCGCCGAGGAGATCAACCGCCGGGCCGGCCGCCGGCAGGTCGACTCGCTCGACCTCGGCGGCGGACTGCCCGTCAACTTCGACGACGACGAGGTGCGGCCGACGTTCGCCGCGTACGCGGCCCACCTGCGGGCCGCCGTCCCCGCCCTGTTCGCCGGCCGCTACGCCCTGGTCACCGAGTTCGGCCGGTCGGTGGTCGCGAAGAACGGCTTCACCGCGGCCCGCGTCGAGTACACCAAGGAGGTCGGCGGCCGCCGCATCGCGCTCACCCACGCCGGCGCCCACCTCGCGACCCGGACGGTGTTCATGCCCGAGGCCTGGCCGCTCCGGGTGGGCGTGCACCGGCCGGACGGCACCCGGCGCGAGGGCCCCGAAGAGATCCAGGACGTCGCCGGGCCCTGCTGCTTCTCCGGGGACGTGGTGGCCCGCGGCCGCGCCCTGCCCCGCATCGAGCCGGGCGACCTGGTCGTGCTGCACGACACCGGCGGCTACTACACCTCCGCCCCGTGGGCCTACAACAGCCTGGCCAGGCCCGCCGTGCACGGCTTCAGCACCGCGGGCGGCCCCGTCCGGTTCGCCACGATCCGGCCGGAGCAGACCCTCGCCGAGATCGCCGCCGAATCCGGCGCCGCCCACGCCGACGCCCTGACCGCGCTCACCGCCGGAGGCCCGGGTACCTAGGACCCAGAGGGCGCTCGGGTGGTCGATCGAGGTGCCCCCACGTGCCCCGAATGCCCATCCGAGCGCCCTTGAAGACGACTCCCGCACCCGGCCGGTGCGGCCGGCTGATCGTGCGGGGGAGTCACTCGTCCTCGGCGAAGGTCTCCCGCAGCACCTTCTCCTGCTCGTCGGACAGGTTTGTCTGGATGAGCTCCGCGTGCTGCCCCTGGAAGGCGGGGGCCACCTTGTCCAGCACGGCGTGCGAGGTGAGCAGGAACAGCGCCGAGGTGCCGGGGGTCACCTTGTCGCGCACCTCCTGGATGAACTCGTCGTCGATCCCGACGTGCGTGAAGTGACCGGAGACGGCGCCGGTCGCGGCGCCCACCGCCATGCCGAGCAGCGGCACGAAGAAGATCATGCCGAGCAGCAGGCCCCAGAAGGTGCCGCCGATCGCGCCCAGCCCGGTCAGGTTGCTCAACTGCTTCGTCTTGGGCTTCTTCTTGTCCTCGGGCCAGCTCACCACCGCACCGTCCTGGACGACGATCAACCCCTGGTGCTGCAGGTCCTTCAGGACCTCCAGGGCGTCCTGCGCCCCCTCCGGGGTGGGAAAACGCCACACGGTCAGGCTCGCCATCACCGGCTCCGATCTCCTGCGGACAGACATTGCCCTCATCCTCGGCCCGCGCCGCCCCGGCTGCCACGCACACCCCGCCGGAGGGGTGAGTACCGGCGTGTCGCCGCACGTCCGGGCGCTGCGGCGGGCAGGGATCGGGGCGAGGATCGACACGGTCCGGTCGTCGAGGAGACCGACCGGTACGGAATCGAGGCGCACCCATGGCAGAAGCAGTGAACGGCCGACGCGACACCGACAACGCGGCGAGCGGCGTGGTGGCCGTCGCCGCCGTCCTGCTGCTCGTCTCCGGTGTGCTCAACCTGCTGCGCGCCGTCATGGCGCTGGCCGGCGACCCGGTGTTCGTGATCGTCCCGAAGTACACCTTCCGGTTCACGCTGACGAGCTGGGGCTGGATCTACCTCGTCCTGGGGGTGCTGGCGATCCTGATCGGCCTGGCCCTCTTCCGGCTCGCCCTGTGGGCCCGGATCGCCGGTGTGGCCGTCGCCTGTCTGGTGATCGTCGCCAACTTCCTGTCGATCCCGTACTACCCGCTCTGGTCCCTCGTCGTGATCGCCGCCTGCACCGTCGTCATCTGGGGCCTGTGCACCGTCCGCCACACCCCGGCCTGAGCCGCACGTTCCTTCGACTGATCATCCGTCAATTCCACTCCGCGGTACGGGTTAGACTCCGATCGACCACGAAGGGGGAGCGATGGCGGACAGCACGACGACAGCACGGTGGATCCCGCTCGGCGAGGGCGAGGGCGGTGGCCCGGAGGGGCTGCTCGTCCTGCCGGACGGGCGGCCGGCCCGCGGATCGGTGGTGGTGGCCGGGGAGTTCTTCGGCGTCACCGGCCACCTGAAGGCGGTCTGCGAACGGCTCGCCGCGGCCGGGTACGCCGTCCTGGCACCCGACTTCTACTGGCGCAACGCCCGGCGCGCCGGCTTCGGCCACGACGAGGCGGGCCGCGCCGAGGGCCGCCGGCTGATGACCGCACTGCGCCGGGACGAGGTGCTCGCCGACCTGACGGCCGCCCGGTCCACCGTCCGGGAGTTCGGCGGGCAGGGCGGTACCGCGATGCTCGGCTTCAGCCTGGGCGGGCACATCGCCGTCCTCGGCGCCACGGCGCTGCCGTTCGACCTGGTCGTCAGCTACTACGGCGGCTGGCTGCTCGACGGCGGCATCCCGCTGGCCGAGCCCCGTCCCCCGGTTGCCGACAGTGCCGCGATCGCGAAGAACACCGGCTTCCTGCTGGGCTTCTTCGGCGCCGACGACTTCGTGATGTCCCTCGACGAGTGGCACCGCGTCGGCGAGCACCTGCACGCGGCCGGCGTCCGCCACGAACAGGTCACCTACCAGGGCGTGGGCCACGGCTTCTTCAACGACGAACGCCCCGACACCTTCGACGAGAAGTCCGCCACCGACGCCTGGCGGCGCACCCTCGACGCCCTCGCCGAGCACCTCCGCCGCGGCTGAGCCGCGCCCGCGGACCGGCTACGCCTTGAGGTGGCCGCCGAGTTGGTACTCCAGCCCCGCGCGGAACTCGAGGCGGGGGACGGCTGCCCGCATCGCCTCGTACAGCTCGGGCGGCACCACGTACACGGCGGTCGCCAGCAGGTCGTCCTCACGGCCGGGGAAGAAGTCCCGGACGCTCAGGATCTCGTCCCGCGTGAGGTCGTCGGTGACGTGGGCCGCGGCATCGTCGGTGTCCCAGCCGATGAGCGCCCAGGCAAGGGTCTCGGCAGCGTTGTCGATCATGCCTCCCACCGTAGCGAGGGCGTCCGGCGGCTTCACGCGGATTCCCCCGGGGCGGGTGGGGGGCGGCCGGCGGGACCGGCCCGTCACCCGGCTGTGTGGGTCCGTTCGGTGGCGAGGTGCTCGTGGGCGAGGACGCCCATCTGGACGTGGTCCTGCCAGCGGCCGTGCCGGAAGACGGCCTCGCGGCGGCGGCCCTCCTCGGTGAAGCCGGCCTTGCGGTAGGCGGCGAGGGCGGGCAGGTTGTCGCCGAGGACGGTCAGTTCGATGCGGTGCAGGCCGAGTTCGGCGAAGCCGTAGTCGAGCAGGGTGCGGACGGCGTCGGTGCCGAGGCCGCGGCCCTGGTGGGGTGCGCCGACGATGACGGCGAGGGTGGCGCAGCGGTCCTTGGGGTCGGCGCCGTAGAGCGTGACGTGGCCGACGGTCTCGTCGCCGTCGAGGGTGACGACGGTGAGGCCGACGTTGCAACCGGTGTTCTGGCTCCACGAGCGGAACATGGCGGCGATCTCGGCGCCGGGCCGTGGGTGGACCGGGCCGGTGACCTGGCGGACGGCGGTGGCCGGGTCGTTCCACCAGGTGACGAGCCGGTCGAGGTCCTCCTCGCGGAGTTCGCGCAGGCGGACGAGCCGGCCGGTGAGCGGCGGGGGAGCCACGGGGCCTCCAGGTGGCGTAGGTGATCTTCTTCGCGGGATGGTAGCCGCCCGGGGCGCAGCCGAAGCCGGGGGCGGTCAGTCGTCGGTGCGGCTGCCGGTGAACTCGGCGGGTCGGAGGGCCTGTTCTGCGGTCGGCGCGGCGGCCGGCGCGGCCGTTGGTGCGGTGGGCCGGTGGCGCAGTTGGGCGAGGACGACCGAGCCGATCGCGAGCAGGGCGCCGAGCAGTTGCAGGGCGGTGAGTCCCTGGCCGAGCACCAGCCATCCGAGGGCGGTGGCGACCAGCGGGCTCAGCAGTCCGAGGAAGGTGACCTGGGTGGGGGAGAGGGCACTGATGCCGCGGAACCACAGGGTGTAGGCCACGGCGGCGCCGATGATCCCGAGGTAGGCGTACCCGCCGAGGTTGCGGGCGGTGAGGTCGGCGGGCGGCGGGCCCTCGGCGAGCAGGGCGACGGGCAGGAGCAGCAGTCCGCCGGCGACGAGCTGCCAGCCGGTGACGGCGAGCAGTCCTGCGGGCGGGGCCCAGCGCTTGCTGAGCACCACGCCGGAGGCCATCACGGCGGGGGGGGCCCGGGGGGGGGGGGGGGCGCCCG
>NZ_BAAALD010000063.1:0-28471 GCF_039528095.1 Kitasatospora arboriphila | reverse complement strand
CCTTCCTGACCACCCCGCGGGAGGCCACCACGGGCGCGCCGCCGAGGGCGGCGGCGGTGCCGACGGCGCCCGGCCGGGCCTCGGCGCGCAGCACCATGAGGGTGACGCCGGCGATGCCGCCGACGGCGGCGGCCACCGTGCGGGCGGTGAGGCGTTCGCCGAGGAGGAGGGCGGAGAGTCCGGCGACCAGCAGCGGCTGGACGGAGCCGACGGTGGCGGCGAGTCCGCCGGGCAGCCGGTAGGCGGCGACGAACAGCAGCGCGAGGAAGACGCCGATGTTGAGGGAGCCGAGCACGAGCGAGCGCCACCACCAACTGCCGCTCGGCAGGCGGCGGGTGAGCAGGACGAGTAACAGGCCGGCGGGCAGCGCGCGGAGCATGGCGGCGGTCAGCGGGCGGTCGGGCGGCAGGAACTCGGTGGTGACGAGGTAGGTGGAGCCCCAGACGGCCGGGGCGAGCGCGGTCAGCAGGAGGACGGTCAGCCGTCGATTTCTTAGCACTAAGACAATGTATCTCACCACTAAGAGATCCGCTAGGCTGATTCCATGGCAGACCACGTCGACACCGTCCTCGCCCAGTGGGCCCGGCAGCGCCCGGACCTGGACGTCTCCCCGATGGCCGTGATCGGCCGGCTCAAGCGGGTCGTGGCGGCCCTGGAGCCCGAGATGCGGCGCACCTTCGCCGCGCACGGCCTCGACGCGGCCTCCTTCGACGTCCTCGCCACCCTGCGGCGCAACGGCCCGGACCGTCCGCTCACCCCCGCCGAACTGATGCGCTCCGCGATGGTCACCTCCGGTGCCGTCACCCAGCGGCTCGACCGGCTCCAGGCCAACGGCCTCGTCACCCGCAGCCCCAGCCCCACCGACGGCAGGGTCGTCCTGGTCTCCCTCACCGACAAGGGACTCGCCCTCATCGACGGCGCCCTGCCCGACCACCTCGCCACCGAGGAACGCCTGCTCGCCGCACTCGACCCCGCCGCCCGGGACGGCCTGGCGGCCACCCTGCGCACCCTGCTGGAGGCCCTGGAGGACCCGCACCGCTGAGCGGCCCGCCCGCCCCTGCGCGGTCCCGTGACCCCGGGCCCTGCTCCGGCCGGTGCCGCTCAGGAGAGTTCGTGGCGGGTTCCGCCGGCGACGGCACGGAGCTTGTCCGGGTTGGCGACGTTGTGGATGGCCGAGATGCGGCCCTCCGGGTCCACGTCGAAGGTCAGCGTGGCGACCACGCGGTCCGGACCGCGGAAGACGACCCCCGGGCCGCCGTTGATCCCGGTGAGCTCCGCACGCATCTGCCCCGGCTCGATGCCCTGGTAGGCCACCGTGCCGAGCGCGGCGAACCAGCGGGCCACGGTCTCCGCGCCGACGACCGGCTTGAGGGCCTGGCGGACCTTGCCGCCGCCGTCCGTCCACAGCGTCACGTCCGGGGAGAGCAGTTCCATGAGCGTGTTGATGTCGCCGCCCGTCGCCGCCGCGAAGAAGCGCTCGGTGACGTCCCGTCGGCGGGCGCGGTCCGTGCTGAACCGCGGCCGGCGCGCCTGGACGTGCTCACGGGCGCGGTGCGCGGTCTGCCGCACCGCCGGCTCCGAACGGTCCACCGCCCGGGCGATCTCCGCATAGCTGAACGCGAAGACCTCCTTCAGCACGAAGACCGCCCGCTCCAGGGGGCTCAACGTCTCCAGCACGACCAGCAGGGCCATGGAGACCGAGTCCGCCGCGGCGACGCCCTCGGCCGTGTCCGGGTCGGTGAGGATCGGCTCGGGGAGCCAGGGTCCGACGTAGGTCTCGCGCCGGTGACGGGTCGAACGGAGCCGCTCCATCGACAGGTTGGAGACGATCCGGGTCAGGTAGGCCTTGGGATCGGCGACCAGGGACCGGTCGGCCGCCGACCACTTCAGCCAGGCGTCCTGGACGACGTCCTCGGCGTCGGCGGCGGTGCCGAGGATGCGGTAGGCGACGGAGAAGAGCAGGGTGCGGTACCGCTGGAAGGCGAGCTGGTCGGGGCCGGCCTGCTGCGGGTTCACTTGGCGCTCCTGATCCGGGTGTAGCGGCCGCCGTGCGGCCAGAACGCGCCCGAGGCGGGCATCTTCTTCATGCGGGCGAAGGTCGGCCACGGCGCTGCGCTGACCGCCTCCTTGTACTTCGCGGCCCGCCTGCCGGTCAGCACGATCCGGCGCGGGCTGTCGTCGGGCCGGGTGAACTGCACGACGGCGTCGTGCCGGCCCAGGCTGACGGGCGTGTGGTAGTAGCCGAAGCGGAACGGCTCGGGCTCCTTCCCGGCCAGCACCCGCAGGACGGAGAGGGCGGCGTGCACACCGGTGGGCATGCCGCCCTGGCAGGTCCCGTGCATCACGCCGTACCCCTGGCGGATCGCCGCCGCGTCGCCCACCGCGTAGACGTCCGGGTGGGAGACCGAGCGCAGCGCGCCGTCGGTGACCACGCGGCCGCGCTCGTCGACGGTCAGGCCCGCGGCGGCGGCCAGCGGCGGGACGCGGGTGCCGCTGGTCCACAGCACCGCGTCCGCCGGGATGTTGGAGCCGTCCGCGAGCTCGACGCCGTCCGGCAGCACCTCGACCACCTCGACGCCGCTGCGCACCCGCACCCCGAGCCGGGCGAGCGCCGCGTCCAGGTGGGCCCTGGCCTTCGGGTGCAGGTTCGCCCCCGGCTCCTGCCGCCCCAGCAGCACCACCCGCAGCCGTGGGTACCGCTCGGCGATCTCCGCGGCGGCCTCCACACCGGTGAGGCCGCTGCCGCCGACCACGACCGTCCCGCCGTCGAGCCGGGCCAGCCGGTCGGCGAGCAGGGCGGCGTCCTCCGGGCCGTCGAGCGTGTGGGCGTGCTCGTCCACGCCGGGCAGGGCCGCGGTGTCGGCGACGCTGCCCAGACCGTAGACCAGGGTGTCGTAGCGCAGGATCCGGTCGTCGTCGATCCGGACGGTCTTCGCCCCGGCGTCCACGGCGGTGACCCGGCCGCGGACGAAGACGGCGCCGGTGCCGTCCAGCAGCTCCGGGATGTTCATCACGGCCGTCTCCTGGCCGGTGGCGGTCATGTGCAGCCTGAGCCGCTCGGTGAAGGTGTCGTAGGGGTTGACCAGCGTCACCCGCAGGTTCCCGCGCTTCCTGGTGCGGGCCGCGAGCTGGATCGTCGCGGCGAGCCCGGCGTAGCCGGCGCCCAGGACCAGGACCTCGTGCCGCTGCGCTGCTGTCGTGTTCATCGCTCTGCTGTCTCTTCCGTGTCGTCGTTCCCGCCGTGCGGACGACCACCAGACGCACGCTGCCCTTCCGTTCGTGACACGGGCCCGTGTGGCCTGTGTCACATCGTGAAGGGGGGCGGCCGTGCGCAGCATCGGCACCCCCGGCGCCACGACGCACCGCATTCAACCATGATCGACCGGCTGTGCAAGGAGACTGACGGAGCGGCAGGAGCCGCAGGTCGGGCACGGAGTCCGGCGCTTCGGCGCGGCCCACGAGCACCGGCCCGCTGCGGAGCCGGGGCCCGGAGGGGCTCCGGCGCCGACCGCCTAGAGTGACGGACCATGTCGACCGGCACCCTCCTCGTGGACACCGCCGTGGCCGGCTCCGTCGCGGTCACCCTCCGGCAGGCCCCGCGGGTGCTGCGCCGCCCCGCACCGGCCGCACCGGGCACACCGGCCGGCGGCCGGCGCGGCGTCACCGCGGAGACCGCACTGGCCGCCGTCACCGCGCTGATCCTCCTCAACCAGCTGCTGGTCACCGTCTACCTGCTGCGGGTGCACGACGGCGACGCCTCGTTCGTCGCCCGGCTGCTGCCGCCCGGATGGTTCGACCTCGCCGACGGGCCGACCGTGCGGGCCCTCGCCGCCCACGTGCCCGCACCGGAACTGCTCGCACCGAGCCTGCTCCGCGTCCCGGCGCTGCTCGAACTGCCCTTCGTCCTGCTGGTGTTCCTGGCCGTCCTGCGCCGACTCGACCCGGTGGCGTACCGGCAGGCCGCCCTGTCGCCGCTGCTCGGTCTCGCCGCGGCCTCCTACACCGCCGTCTTCTGCACCGTCGAATGGCAGCTGCGCACCCCGTGGACGGAACAGGACATCGCGATCCGGCTGCTCTCCGCCGTGCTCACCCCGCCCGCCGTCGCCGCGCTGCTGCGGCGCGACGCGCGGGCCGCCCGCACCCCGGCCGGGCCGCCGGGCACCTCGGGCCTGCTGCTCTTCGCCGTCGGCCTCGCCGCGCTCGGCCACCTCGTGCTGACCGTCTACGACACGGCGCTGCTCTACAACCTCGGCCGCCTGCCCGGCCGGCTCCCCGGCGCGGCCGCGGCGGGCGCCGTCCTCGCCGCCACCGCACTGCTCCGCCGCCGGGTCCCGGCCGCGGCCGGGCCGGCGGGGGCGGGAGGTGTGGGGGTCCTGCCCGGCCCCCCCCCCCCCCCCCCCCCCCCCCCCCCCCCGCCCCCCCCCCCCCCCCCCTCGGCGGGCCGGCCGGCCACCGGGATGCTCGCGGACGGGCTGCGCCGGTCACTGGTGCTGTTCTTCGTCCCGGCCCTGGCGATCCGGTACGGTGTCACCTTCGGGACCCCGCCGCTCGCCGCCGCGGCCGGGCTCCTCGTGCTGCTCGCGGCCGCCGTCCCCGTCCTGGCCGCCCGCCCCCGTGCCGCGGCGCTCGCCCTGCTCCCCGCCGCGTTTGCGGCCCTGCTCGCGGCGTCCGCCGCCGCACGCCTGACGGCGGGCGCCCACTACGAGACGCCGCTGCTCGGCGCGGCCGCCGCCGCCCTCGCCGCGGCCGTGCTGACCTGCGCCCTCGTCGACCGGCTCACCACGGCGGCGGTGGCGGACGGGCGGCGCTGAGCGCTCCCGCCGTCAGCCCAGGGCGCCGGTGTGCGGGTCGCGGGCGGTGAGGCAGTAGGTGCCGCCGGCCGGGTCGCGCATCACCGTCCAGTGGCTGTGCTCGGCGACGAAGACCGCGCCGAGGTCCTCGTGGGCGCGCCGGGCGGCCGCGCGGTCGGCGCAGGCGAAGTCCAGGTGGGCACCGGTCGGCCGGGGGTCGTCCAGCCGGTGCAGCAGGATCCGGACGGGCAGCTCCGCCGGCGACTTGACCACCCGGAACTCCGGCCGCGAGCCGGTCAGCACCGGCCAGCCGGTCAGCCCGCCCCAGAACGCCGTCTCGGCCTCGAATGCCCCGCCCGGGACGTCGACGGCGAGCTGGTCCAGCCGGGTGCCCGCGAAGACCTCCGGACGGCGGGACTCGCCGCGCCAGGGCACCGCGCAGAACGACTGCCCGGCGGGGGAGGCGAGGACCACCAGGCCGTCGCCTTCGTCCGCCAGCACCGAGGCACCCAGTTCGACGGCGCGGCCGGCGAGCGCCCGGACGTCCTCGGCCGCCAGGTCCAGGTGGGCGCCGCCGGTGCCGTCGGCCACGCCCTGGAGCTTCAGGCAGGCGTCCGTCCCCTCGCTCAGCAGGGTCGCGAACTCGCCGTCCGCACCCCGGCGTTGTGACAGCGACGTGCCGGTCGCCGCCGTCCAGAACCCGGCGGCCTGCGCGAACCGCTCCCGCGGCCGGTCCACGAACGCGTACACCCAGCGGATCATCCCTGCTCCCGTCACCTGATGGCCGTGCCGACCGGCCGTGCGGGGACATCGTGCTGGCCGGGGGCGGCCGCGCACAAACGGGTTGGCCGAACGGCAGCCCCCCGGCCCCCGCCGGGGGTCACTGGGTGGCGGTGACGATGCAGCGCTTCAGCTCCGCGACGGCGTCGGGATCGCCCTCGACGGTCAGACCGGGTGCCGGGTTGCCGTCCTGACGGTTCCACACCCAGCGCAGCACGGCCGCGGGCGGACCGCTCACCACGGCGTCCGCCGGGCCGCCGCCCGCCCCGTCCTCGACCGTGAACACCCCCGGGCCGGTCCGCAGCCGCCAGACGGCGCCCTCGGTGCGCACCTCGTAGCCGCGGCCGGGGGAGTCCGCCAGGATCCCGGTGAAGTAGCCGCCCCACTCCGCGACGCCGTACGCCACGAAGACCTTCAGCAGTTCGTCGATGCCGTCCACCGCGAGATCGGCCGGGACGGGCGCGACCCGCTGCCCGGTGCCGAGCTCGGCGTCGATCCGGTGGATCACCGTCTCCTGCGCCATCCGCCGGATCCAGAAGCCCACCGATGTGTCCGGCGCGTACCAGGAGCCGGCCGGGTCCTCGGGGCGGCGGGCGGCGAACTCGGCCAGCAGGCCCTGGTAGGCCCGGTCGAGGAGCGCGATCGGCTCCTCCTCGTCGAGCCCCTTCGGCGGCCACTGCTCGGGTTCGGCGCCCTCCCGCATCGCCGCGATCTTGTGCAGGTACACGGCGCCGACGTGCCGGGCCAGGTCGGTGACCGTCCACCCCGGGCAGGTCGGCACGGCCGCGGTGGGTGCGAGCGGCATCACGGACCGCAGCCGGGCGAAGTCGGCCGCGAGGCATTCCAGGTATCGGGCGTTGTCCATGACGACAGTTCAGCACGGACCGCCGGCGCACCGGCCCCGATCGGCCTCAGCCGAGGAAGAACTCCGCGAGGACGGGCGCCAGCGCCTCCGCTGCCACGTCGTGCGTCTGGCCCTCCAGAACGCGGTGCACCGCACCGGGCAGCGCCTCCGCGGCCGCCCGGGCGGCCTGCTGCAGCACCGGCGGACTCGCACCGCCCGCCAGGACGAGCGCCGGCACGCCGACCCGCCGCGCCAGGTCGCGCGGCACGAAGCCGTCGGCCAGCACCGCGTCGTCGTACCCCAGCGTCGGGGCGATCGCCTCGAACGCCTGCCAGTGCGGCTGCGCCCGCATCCCCGCCACCGCCTGCGCGGGGACACCGGCGTGCGCCATGAACAGCGCCACCGCATCGCCCCGGCGGCCGGCGGCGAGCAGCTCGTGCAGCCGCGCCGAGTACTCCTTCGCCTCCGCGGCCAGACCGGCCTCGGCGACGAACGGCGGCTCGTAGAGGGAGATCCGGGTGATCCCCGGCTCGGCCGCCGCCGACCGGAGCACGAGTGCGGCCCCGGAGGAGGTCCCGTGCACGGCCGCCCGGCCCCCGGCGGCCGCGACCACCGCCCGCAGGTCCTCGACCTCGCGGTCCAGCGCGTAGGGCGGGGTGTCCCCGCTGTCGCCGCGGCCCCGGCGGTCGTAGGCGTACACGGTGAAGTCCCGTTCCAGCAGCGCGGCCAGCGGGCGGGCCGAACGGTGGCACAGCGCGCCGTCGACCAGGACGAGCGCCGGTCCGGCGCCGCCGTACTCGTAGGCGATGCGGGTGCCGTCGACGGAGGTGAGGACGGGCATGGTGACTCCCTGCCTTCCATGGAGATCGGTGCTGCACGGAGACCGGTGCCGCGGCGGCCCCCGGGGGGATCGGCGTCGGCGGGCTCAGCCGTGCCCGGCGTCCAGGCCCGCGACGTACGCCTCGAAGCGGTCGAGGCTGGTGGCGAAGCCGGCCTGCGCCGCGGCGCTCAGGTACGCGGCCGGGACGTTGGTCTGATGGGTGACCACCTCCGTCCGGCCGTCGTGCAGGTCGGTGAAGGTGACGGTGGTCCGCATGCCGCCCTCGACGTCGGCCTCGACCCAGACCAGCCGGTCGGGCCGGCTGACCTCCGCGTACACCGCCCGCATGGTGTGGGTGCTGCCGTCGGCGTCGCTGACCATGGTGGTCTCGAAGGCGCCGCCCGGCCGGAGGTCGACCACGATGCCGTCCAGCGGGGTGGTCGTGCCGATCGGGCCCCAGAAGCGGGTCAGGTGCTCCGGGGTGGTCATGCAGTCGAAGAGCAGCTCGGGCGTGGCCCGGTGGATGCGCCGGTAGGTGAGTTCGCCGGTGGTGGTCATGGGGTGCTCGTCTCCTCGGCGCCGCCGTCGCGCTGCTCCGCGCCCAGCGCGGCCAGGTGTGCGTCGAGGCGGTCGTGGCGGTCGGCCCAGACGCGGCGGTGCCGGCCGATCCAGTCGGTGGCCGCGTCCAGGTTGGTCGGCTCCAGCACGCACGGGCGGGACTGCGCCGCCCGGGTGCGGGAGATCAGGCGGGCCTGCTCCAGCACCTTCAGGTGCTTGGAGACCGCCTGCTGGCTCATCGCGAACGGCTCGGCCAGCTCGCCCACGGTGGCGCTGCCGGCGGCGAGCCGCTCGAGTATCGCCCGCCTGGTCGGATCGGCCAGCGCGGCGAACACCAGGCTCAACTCGTCCTCGACGACCGTCATGACGCCAGCCTATGCACAACCAGTCGTTTGCACAACCGATGGGTTGTGGACGGGTTCCGCTGCTGGGGCGGTGGGCGGACCGCGGACCTACAGTGACGTCGAGGGATGCCGTGAACCGCCTCCGGGTGCGTCCGGCTGCCGGCCCGACGGCCGCGTTGACCGTCCTGTCGGTGGTGGGCGCCCATCTGCTGTCCCTGGGTACCGCGCCGCCGGGCGCCGCCGCCGAGGGCGCTGCCCCCCTGGCCGCGCTCTACGACAACACCGCCGTCACCGCCGGGGGTGCCCCCGCCGGGGACCTGGACGGGAGGGGCGGCAGCCTCGCCGAGGCCGACCTCGCGGCGGCCGGATGGGCACGGGGCGCACGGATCACCGTCAACGGCACGACCTACACCCGCGCCGACGTGGCACCCGGCCGGCCCGACAACGTCCTCGCGGCGGGCCAGGACGTGGCCGTCTCGGGCCGCGGCAGCGCCCTGGGCTTCCTCGCCACCGCCACCGGAGGCCCGGCCACCGGCACCGGCACGGTGCGCTACGCCGACGGCACCAGCAGCAGCTACGAACTCACCGTCGGGGACTGGGCGGCCGGGAGCACCGCGGCGGCGGCGCTGACCCTGCCGCACCGCCGCACCCCGGCCGGTACCGTGCCGGAGCAGGCGCGGCTCTACACGGCGGCCGTCCCGATCGACCGCGGCAAGGCGGTCGTCGCGGTGACCCTGCCCCGGCTCCGCGACGACCGCCACGACCGCGCCCCGACACTGCACGTCTTCGACGTCGCCGTCCGCAACACCACGGACGCGCCGGGCGGCCGGGTCTGGGAGGCCGCCTGGACGGCGTCCCAGGGCACCGCGTCCGCCGTGCCGGAGCCCGACGGCTGGACGGACCGCACGCTGCGGATGGTCGTCCACCCGAACCTGGCCGGGCGGACGGTCCGGATCAGGCTGACCAACGCCCTCTCGCCCGTGCCGGTCACCTTCGGCCGGGTGACGCTCGCCGTCCAGGCCGACCACGGCACCGCCCGGGCGGCGCCCGTCCCGGTGACCTTCGCCGGCCGGACGCGGACGACCGTCCCGGCCGGCGGCGACGCCTACGGCGACCCGGTCGACCTCCCGGTCGCCGAGGGCGACGAACTGCTGGTGAGCATCCACCTGCCGGGCCGTGTCCTGGTCGCGCCCCGCCACGTCTGGGCGCTGAGCACCTCCTACACCACCGCCGCCGGCGCGGGCGACCACAGCACCGACACCGGCGGCGCCGCGGTGCCCCGGCCGATCCCGTACTGGGCCTTCCTGACCGGCGTCGACCTCGCCACCGCGGACGGCCGCGGCACCGTCGTCGCCCTCGGCGACTCGCAGACCGACGGCGCCCACACCCGCCCCGACGCGGACCACCGCTGGCCCGACCTCTGCGCCGCGGACCTGCGTCGCACCGCCCCCGGCACCGGCACGGCCAACGCCGGGCTGTCCGCCAACTCGCTGCTGACCGACAGCACCGGCGCCGCCGGGCCCGCCGCACTCAACCGCCTCGACCGCGACGTCCTCGCCCAGCCGGACGCCCGGACCCTCGTCCTCTACGAGGGCATCAACGACATCACCCTGCACGACGCCTCCGCCCGGGACCTGATCGCTGGTATCCGGCGGATCACCGCCCTGGCGCACGCCCACGGCCTGCGGGTGGTCGTCGCGACGATCCCGCCCTTCGGCGGCAGCACCCTCTGGACGGAGGAACGGGAGGAGGTCCGACAGCAGGTCAACTCCTGGATCCGGTCCTCCCGCGACATCGACGCCCGCACCGACTTCGACCTCGCCGCACGCGACCCCGCCGCCCCGGAACGGCTGCGCGACGGCGTCCACGACCCGCGCGACCACCTGCACTTCAACGACGCCGGCACCCGGCTGCTCGCCGACACCCTCGCGCCCGCCCTCGCCGGGGTGCTCGCCCGCGGCGCCCCCTCCGGCCGGTAGTCTCGCCCGCGCGGCGAGCGCGAACGGCGGCGGAGGGGCAACGATGACGGGCACCGTCCGACAGGTGTGGGCACGCGAGGAGATCCCGTCCGGCCCGAGCGTCTTCCTCGCCGGGCCGACGCCGCGGACGGCACAGGTGGCGTCCTGGCGGCTGCAGGCCGTCGACCTGCTCGCCGAGCGGTGGGACGGGCCGCAGCCGCTGACGGTGCTGCTCCCGGAGGACCGCGGCGGCTTCCGCGCCGCCGACTACGACCACCAGTTCGCCTGGGAGACCGCCGCCCGGGCCGGCGCCACCGCGATCCTCTTCTGGATCCCGCGGGACCTGCGCACCCTGCCCGGCTTCACCACCAACGTCGAGTTCGGACACGACGTCACCACCGGGCGGACGGTGCTCGGCTGCCCGCCCGACTGCCCGAACCCCGAGCGCAACCGCTACCTGCTGCACCTCGCCCGGCACTACGGCGCACCCGTCCGCGAGACCCTCCCGGAGACGGTGGCGGCGGCCCTCGCCCTGGTGACAGCGGCCGCCGGGGCCGATGCGTCCGCGGCCGAACGACGCCGGTGACCCGCCGCGCCGGGCCGCAGCCGCTGCCATAGGGTGATGCCGTCGCAGGCCCGGTGCCGACGAACGGGACACCCCTGCGGCCGGGCCGCGGCCCGTCCCACGGTGCGTCAGGACCGCACCCGCGGGCACGTCAGGGCCCGGACCAGCAACGGAGGACGCCATGCCCCGCTCCGCGCCCCGCCGCCCGCAGCCCGCGCGCAGCGGCACCCCGCACCGGCGGCCGTCGGCAGTGGCGCTCGCGGCGGCCGCCCTGGGACTGACCCTGCTCGGCCTTCCCGCACCGACCGGCCCACGGGCCGCGCAGGCCCCGGCCGCGGCCACGATGGGCAGCGGCCTCGTGCCCCGGCCCGTCCTGGTGCAGCCGGACCCGGCCGGCGGCTACCCGCTCACCGCACAGACGGCGATCACCACCGAGGCCGGCTCCGCCGAGGCCGCACGGATCGGCACCGGGCTGGCGGAGCTGCTGCGCCCGGCCACCGGCTATCCGCTCGCCGTCCGGACGGCCGCGTCGGCGGCCGCGCCCGCCGACGGGATCGCCCTGCTGCTGACGGGCGCGGACCCGTCGGTCGGCCCCGAGGGCTACCAGCTGGACGTCACCGCCACCGGCGTGGTGATCCGGGCCGCACAGCCGCAGGGCCTGTTCAACGGGGTGCAGACGCTGCGCCAGCTGCTGCCCGCACCGATCGAGTCGGCCACCGTGCAGCCCGGCCCGTGGACCGTCCCCGGCGGGCACATCGTGGACCACCCCCGCTACCCGTACCGCGGCGCGATGCTGGACGTGGCCCGGCACTTCTTCACCGTCGCCCAGGTCGAGCGCCACATCGACGGACTCGCCCGTTACAAGATCAACCACCTGCACCTGCACCTGACGGACGACCAGGGCTGGCGGATCGCCGTGGCCGGCCGGCCCGAACTGACCTCGATCGGCGGCTCCACCCAGGTCGGCGGCGGCCCCGGCGGCTACTACACCCAGGACGACTACCGGGCGATCGTCGCGTACGCCGCCGCGCAGAACATCACCGTCGTCCCCGAGGTCGACCTGCCCGGCCACATCAACGCGGCCCTCGCCGCCACCCCGGAGCTGAACTGCGACGGCCAGGCCCCGCCGCCCTACACCGGCACCGACGTCGGCTTCAGCTCGCTCTGCCTGAGCACACCGGCAGGGCGGGCGGCCGCCGAGGAGTTCGTCGACGACGTCGTCGGCCAGCTCGCCGACCTCACCCCCGGCCCCTACCTCGCCATCGGCGGCGACGAGGCGCACACCACCGATCCCGCCCAGTACGCCGACTTCATGACCTGGGTGCAGCAGGACGTCGCCCGGCACGGCAAGACCGCCGCCGCCTGGAACCAGATCACCGGCGCGACCCTGCAGCCGTCCACCCTCGTCGAGGACTGGGACACCACCGGCGACGACCCCGACCTCGCCGCGGCGGCCGCCGCCGGCACCGGCCTGATCATGGCCCCGGCCCGGTTCGCCTACCTCGACCAGAAGTACACCGCCGACACCGTCCTCGGACAGCGCTGGGCCACCCCCTCCGGCCTGGAGGTCCGCACCGCCTACGACTGGGACCCGGACGGCTACCTCCAGGGCGCGCCCGCCTCCGCCGTCCGCGGCGTCGAAGCCCCGCTGTGGACGGAGACGGCCGCCACCCCGCAGGACCTCGACCACCTCAGCCACCCCCGGCTGCCCGCCCTCGCCGAGCTCGGCTGGTCGCCCGCCGCCGCCCACGACTTCACCGACTTCGCCCGCCGGATCGCCACCCACGGCCCCCGCTGGGAACTGCTCGGCATCCGCTACTACCGCTCGCCGCAGATCCCCTGGCCCGCCGCCCCGGCCGGCCCCACCGGCCCCACCGGGCCGGTGACCGCCGGAGCGGGCCGCACCTGCCTCGCCGTCACCGGCGGCCGGACCGCCGACGGCACCCCGGTCGACAGCCGGACCGCCTGCGACGCAACCCCCGCCCAGACCTGGACGCTCGGCGACGACGGCACCCTGCGCGCCCTCGGCAAGTGCCTCGACGCCACCGGCGGCGGCACCGCCAACGGCACCTCCGTCCGGCTCTGGACCTGCAACGGCACCGGCGCCCAGACCTGGCAGTGGAGCTTCGGCGCGGGGCCCGCGCTGCTCAACCCCGCCTCGGGGCGCTGCCTCGACGCCACCGCCTCCGGCAGCCTCCGCCTCTACGACTGCGGCAGCACCGCGGCCCAGGTCTGGCACCTGCCCTGACCCGCGTTCGGCCCCGCCCACGGCGGCGCCGGACGCCACGGCGATGTCGGACGCCAGGACGGTGCCGGGGTGCCGGATGCCGTGGGGGGTCAGACGCCGTCCCCGCGGAACGACCAGTGGTGCGCGCCGACGAGGTGCTCCGCGTGGACCGCGGGGGTGCCCGGGCCGCCCGGGCGGAGCAGGACGGCGTCGAGGCAGAGGGCCGCTCGGCCGCCACCGGCAGCGCCGCGGCGAGATCGGCCGGCGGCGCAGCGACCCTCAGGTCCAGCGTGTCGGGGCCGACCCCGACGACCCGCGCACCGAAGCGCCGCTCCCGGTCCATCAGCACCGCGGCGACCCGCGCCGTGTCGGGCGCGCGGGCGCCGGGCCGCCCCAGCCGCAGACCGTCGGCGCCTCGGCGCCGCCCTCGGCCGGGACGAGACCGAGCCGCAGCTCCGGAGCCTGCCGCAGCAGCCGGGACGCCAGGGCCCGGGCCCGGCCGTCGGCACCCGCGACGGTCGGGCCCGGGTCCGTGTCCGGGGCCGCGTCCGCCGTCGGCGGACAGCCGGACCGGGGCGCGCCGGGCTGCCAGGCTGGCGGGATGGAGAACACCGTCGTCCACCGCCTCGACCTCGGGTACATCGTCCGTCCCGCGTCCGAGACCGGCGGCCCGCAGCCGCGGGTCGAACCCGTGCTCGCCTACCTGGTGCGCCACGGCGAGGAGCTGATCCTCTTCGACACCGGCATCGGGGCCGCCGGCCCGGAGACCGAGGCCCACTACCGGCCCCGGCGGCGGCCGCTGCAGGCCGCACTCGCGGGCGTCGGCGCCCGCCCGGAAGACGTCTCCCTGGTCGTCAACTGCCACCTGCACTTCGACCACTGCGGCGGGAACCCGCTGATGCCCGGCCGGCCGATCCTGGTCCAGTCCGCGGAGCTGGCCGCCGCCCGCGCCGGCGGCCACACCGTCGACGAGCTCGTCGACTTCCCCGGGGTGCGGTACGAGGAGCTCGCGGGCGAGGCCGAGATCCGGCCCGGCCTCCTCGTCGTCCCCACCGCCGGGCACACCGAGGGCCACCAGTCGCTGGTGGTCCGCAAGGGCGACGGGACGGTGGTGCTCGCCGGCCAGGCGCACGACTTCGCCTCCGAGTTCTCCTCCGACCACCTCGCCCGCCGGGCGGCCCTCGACGGGGTGCAGCCGCCGCTCCCGGGCCACCGGCCCTGGCTGGACAGGCTGCTGGAGCTCGACCCGCGACGCGTGCTCTTCGCCCACGACAGCTCCGTCTGGGAGCCGCCCGGCCACGCCGGGTGACCCCGGGCGGCCGGTCGCGGGCCCGCTCCCGTCCGTTGTCAGTGGTGACGCATAGTGTCGTCGACATGAGCCCGACCACCCTCGCCGCCCACCGTCCCGCCACCTCCGCCGAGCTGCCCGCACTGCTCGCCGACCGGCCCGCACCCCGGCCCGCGGCCGCCGTGGCAGCCGGTGCCCGCGTGCTGCCGCTGTGGGCCTCGCCGCTGGCCGCCACCGGTGTCCGGCCCCGGACCACCCCCTGAGCCGCCGCTCCCGCACCCGCCCGACCGCGCCGGCCCGTCCCGGCCCGCGCTCACCGGCCGTAGTCGATCCGGGGCGCGAACAGTGCGCCGACTCGCGCCGCAGTGGGAATACCCATACTGGAGGAAGCGGTCCGTGACCTGTGGAGGAGCAGGATGGGCGATGCGGGAGGCCTCGACGGCGGCGGGGTCCTCGACGACGTCGTGACGGCCCTGATCGACGCGCAGGGGACGGTTCTCGCCTGGTCGGCCGCGGCGGAGGAGCTCACCGGCCGCACGGCCCGGCAGACCTGCGGACGGCCGTTCGCCGAGCAGCTCGCCGCCCCGCAGCCGTCCGACCCCGCTGCCGCCGTCACCACGGGTGACGAACTGCCCGCCGTCGGCGTACTGCACCTGATCGGGCCGGCCGGCGACGCCGTCCCCGTGCACTGCCGCCTGCTGCCGATGGAACACACCGGCGCCACCGGGACCCGCCTCCTCCTCGCCGTCCGCACCGACCTCGCGCAGGAGCTCGACCAGGGCGCCGCCCTGCTGCGCGCCCTCCTCGCCCAGAGCCGGATCGGATTCGTGCTGCGCGGCACCGACCTCGTGGTCGAGCGGACCAACACCGGCCCCGGCATGCCGACCCTGCCGGGCATGCCCACCCTGCCCGTCGGCAGCACCCTCGCCGAGGTGATCGCCGGCCCGGACGCCGCCGGCGCCGAGAACCAGCTGCGGATCGTCCTGGAGACCGGCCGGCCCCGGGCCGCCCGGCAGCAGCAGGTCCGCTCGCTCACCGACCCGGGCAAGGAGTGGTCCGTCCTCCTCTCCGCCGTACGGCTGGAGGACCGGAACGGCAAACCCGCGGGCGTCGCCTCGCTGCTCACCGACGCCACCGCCCAGTGGCGGGCCGCCCGCCGCCTGGAGCTGCGCCACCGCGCGGTGGCCGGCATCGGCGGCTCGCTGGACGTCGTCACCACCGCCCGGGAGATCGCCGAGGTCCTGGTGCCCGCCTTCGCCGACCTGGTCACCGTGGACCTCGCCGAGCCCGTCCTCACCGGCGACGAGCCGCCGAAGACCTCCGGCGGCGGCGACCTGCACCTGCGCCGCGTCGCCATGCACGCCGAGGGCGACACCGGCCCGCCCGGCGCGCTGCGCGACGGGGACGCCGTGCCGCGGCTGCCGAACCACCCGCTGGTCCGCCGGCTCCAGGCCGGCGGCACGATCGTCCTCGACCGGGCGACCCTGCTGGCGGGGCTCGCCGAACCCGAGCTGGTCCGCCTGATCGTCCCCGAGCGGGCCCGCTGCCTCGCCGTGGCGCCGCTCTTCGCCCGCGGACTGGTCCTCGGCACCATCGCCGCCTGGCGGATCGACCGGCCCGAACCCTTCGACGACGCGGACGCCGCCCTGCTCGCCGAGATCGCAACGCACGCCTCGCTCAGCGTCGACAACGCCCGCCGCTACGCCCGCGAACACCGCGCCGCCGTCGCCCTCCAGCAGCGGCTGCTGCCGCGTGCCGCGACCCGCACCTCCGCCCTCGAAACGGCAGGCCGCTACCTGCCCGCCACCGACGGAGTCGAGATCGGCGGCGACTGGTTCGACACCATCCTGCTGCCCTCGCTGCGGGTCGCCCTGGTCGTCGGTGACGTCATCGGCCACGGACTGCACGCCGCCGCCACGATGGGCAGGCTGCGCACCGCCGTCCAGACCCTCGCCGACCTCGAACTGCCGCCCGACGAACTGCTCACCCGCCTCGACGAACTGGTCGCCCGGCTCGCCGCCGAGGCCGACCCGGCGCACCGCGACACCATCGGCGCGACCTGCCTCTTCGCGCTCTACGACCCCGTCGGCCGACAGTGCACCCTGGCCAGCGCGGGCCACCCGCCCCCGGTCGTCGTCGACCCGGACGGTACCGCCCGCCCGCTGCCGGTCCGGCCCGGCCCGCTGCTCGGCGTCGGCGGCCTGCCGTTCGAGACCACCACCGTCGAGCTGCCCCCCGGCTCGCTGCTCGCCCTCTACACCGACGGCCTGCTCGTCCGGCAGGGCGGTGACCTCGACACCGCCGTCCACACCCTCGCCGACCGGCTCGCCGCGCTCGCCGCCACCGGCGGCAGCCTCGCCGCGATCGGCCGCGAACTGACCACCGGCCCCGCCGCACCGGTCTCCGACGACACCGCCCTGCTGCTCGCCCGCACCCGCGCACTCGGCACCGACGCCGTCGCCGAGTGGCAGTTCCCCGCGGACCCGACCAGCGTCGCCGAGGCCCGCGCCGTCGTCGCCGCCCGCCTCGACGACTGGGGGCTCGACCACCTCGCCTTCACCACCGAACTGATCGTCAGCGAGCTGGTCACCAACGCCGTCCGATACGCGGGCGGGCCGGTCGGCCTGCGGCTGATCCACGACACCCTCCTGATCTGCGAGGTCAGCGACCCGAGCAACACCCAGCCCCGGCTGCGCCGCGCCCGCACCACGGACGAGGGCGGCCGCGGCCTGTTCCTGGTCGCCCAGCTCAGCCACCGCTGGGGCAGCCGCTACGGGCCGTCCGGCAAGACCATCTGGTCCGAGCAGCAGCTGGAGGAGTGAACGGGCGCCGGGACGGCGGCCGTGTCCGCCAGGGACACGGCGCACCGCAAGGGGCGCAGCGGACTGCGCAGTTCCCCGCGCCCCTTGCGTTCCCCCACCTACGACGTCAGCCGAGGGTGCAGGGGGTGCCGTTGAGGGCGAAGGCGGTCGGGGCGGCGGCGTTGCCGGTGTGGGCGGCCTGGTAGCCGATCGACACCGAGGCGCCGGGTGCGATCGCCGCGTCGTACGGGGCGTTCCGGGCGGTGACCGCCCCCGAGGCCGGGCTGTACGTGGCGTTCCAGCCGGAGGTGATGGTCTGTCCGGTGGGCAGGGTGAAGGCCAGCGACCAGCCGTTCACCGCACTCCCACCGGTGTTGGTGACGGTGACGGACGCGGTCAGGCCGGTGTTCCAGGCGTCGGCGGTGAACCCGACCCGGCAGGCCGCACCCGTGGACGGGGTCGTCGGCGGCGTGGTCGGCGGCGTGGTCGGCGGCGTGGTCGGGGGAGTGCTGGGCGGTGTGGTCGGCGGTGTGCTCGGGCCGGAGGCGTCCAGGCCGAAGAAGGAGATCGCCTGCGCCGCCATGCCCGCCGTCGGCAGGGTGTGGCCGGCGCCCTGCACGCTGACCGCCTCGACCGGCGGCCGGGTGCCGGCGCTGCCGTAGCGGGTGCGCGTCCAACTGCTCTGCGGGTGGTCGGTGAGGACGGGGGCCGGGCTCACGCCCAGCACGTCCGTCCACTGCTTGATCTCCTCGCCGAAGTTCGGGTAGCGCAGGGTGGTGTCCTCGGTGCCGTGCCACAACTGCATCCGCGGCCGCGGGCCGGTGTAGCCGGGGTCGGCGGCGCGGACAAGGTCGCCCCACTGCGGCCCCGTCCGGCTGACCGTGCCGTTGGCGCACGCGCTGTTCCACGAGGAGCCGTCGGTGGTGGCGAAGCAGCCGAACGGCACGCCCATGAACGCGGCGCCGGCGCTGAACACGTCCGGGTAGTCGCCCAGCAGCACGTTGGTCATCATCGCGCCGGAGGAGGCGCCGGTGACGAAGATCCGGCCGCTGTCCACCGCGTAGTGCTGCTGCACCCAGCCGACCATCGACCGGATCCCCACCGGGTCGCTGCCGCCGTCCCGCCTCAGCGCCTGCGGCGAGGACACGTCGAAGCAGCCACCGCTGCGGGTCGCCGACGGGTAGACCACGACGAAGCCGTACCGGTCGGCCAGCGAGGCGAACTCCGTGCCCGAGTAGAAGGCCGGACCGGAGCCCGTGCAGTAGTGGACGGCGACCAGCACGGCGGGCCGCGGCGCCACGTTCGCCGGCACGTACAGGTACATCCGCAGGCCGCTGGGGTTGCTGCCGAAGCCGGTCACCTCGGTCAGGCCGGCCGCCCCGGCGGTCGGGGCCACCAGCAGCAGGGCGGCCAGCAGCGGGAGCACCGCCCCCAGCAGCAGGGCGGGCAGTGAGCGCAACCGCCGCAGGGGCGGGGCGGATCGGGCGTGCAGACGACTGTCGGGCATGTCCCTGTCCTTTCTAGACTGCGGGCTGTGAAGGGCTTGCTGCTGCGCTTGTCGGCCTTGGACGCGGATGCCGCCGCGGCCGTCCGGGTGATCGCCCACTACGAGGCGCTGCTCTCGGCGGGGGCGCTCGACGCCGCCGCCCTGGTGCGCTCCACCGCCGGACTCGCCGAGTGCCCGGCCGGCTGGCAGCCGGCCCGGGGCGAACCCGTGCGGTTCGCGGCCGACGGTGGTGAACTGGCCGGCCCGCCCGGGCGGACCTCCGCCGCCGCGGAGCTCGGCACGGCGGGCCGGGTCTGGCTGGAACGCCCCGGCACGGCAGGGCCGTTGGACGACCTGGTGCTGGAGTGGATGGCGATCGCGGCACGGGTGGTGGCCGGTGGCACCGGGGCGTGGCAGGTCGCCGACCCGGCGCTGGTGGAACTCGTGCTCTCCGGCCGGGAGGCGGTGGCCGACCGGGCCCGTGCGCTGCGGCTGCTCGGACTGGTGCCGGAACGGCCGCTGCGGGTGGTCGCGGTGGCGGGCGCTGCCGGCACGGACGCGGGGGCGGAGGCTGTGGCGCTGTTCGGGTACGGCACCGTGCCGGGGACGGTCCGGGTGGCGAGGCTCGGGGCGGTCGGCGCCGTGCTGCTCCAGCAGGCGGATCCGGACGGTCCGACCCCACCGGCCGAACTGCTGCGCGCCGCACTGGCGGAACGCGGCCGCCGTGGTGGCGGACCGCGGCCGCACGCGGGTGCACCGTCGAACGGGCGCGGCACCAGGGTCGGTGTCGGCGGTCCGGTGGACGCGCTGGCGGCCGGTGAATCGTGGCACCAGGCCCGGGCCGCCCTGCGGTTCGCCGTCGCGAGCAGCCCGGCCGAAGCGGTCGCCGACCACGAGGCGCTCGGCACCGTCACCCTGCTCGCCGACCTCCCGGCCGAGCGGCTGCGCAGCCGCCGGGACGTCCGGGCCCTGGAGGAACTGTCCGGACGGGAGGAGGGCGCACCGGCGGTGGCGGCGCTCGCGGCCTTCTGCCGGACCGGCTCGCTGCGGCAGGCCGCGGCCGAACTCCACTTGCACCACAGCTCGGTGGCGGCCCGCCTGGCCAGGGTCGAGGAGGAGACCGGCTGGCGGCTGCGCGATCCGCAGGACCGCTTCCGGGCCCAACTCGCCTGGTACGCCTGGCGGCTCACCCGTTCCGCGGCCGACTGAGCTCGGGCAGGGCGGGCATGGGCGGACCGGGTGTCGGCCGACCGGTCGTGGCCCGACCTCGGCCGTCCGGGTAACAGCGGTCGGCGGGCGGGCGGTGCGTGCCGCCCGTTCACCGGCCGAGCGCCCGGCGCAGCACGGCGACCGCCTCGGCCCGGGCCCGGCGGACGACGCCGGCGTGGGCGACCATCCCGGCGCCGTGGAACGTCCCCGGCAGCAGGTGGAGTTCGGTCGGCACGCCGGCCGCGAGCAGGGCCCGGGCGTAGTCGATGCCCTCGTCCCGCAGCGGATCGAACTGCATCACCGTCACATGCGCGGGCGGCAGCCCGACCAGGTCGGCCCCCGCCGCGCGGGCGGGTGCGGCGAACCGGTCGGGGGCGGCCCGGCGGTCACCGGGCCGGCCGGGGCCGAGGTAGGCGGCCCAGGAGAGTTCGGCGTTCCGCCGGTTCCACACCGGGGTGTCGGTGTACTCGACGGCGCTCGGCGTGGCCAGCCGGTCGTCCAGCGCCGGGCTGTGCAGCTGCTGCAGCCGGACGGCGGGACCGCCGCCGTCCCGGGCCAGCATCGCCAGCGCGGCGACCAGCCCGCCGCCGGCGCTGTCCCCGCGCAGTGCGAGGCGGCCCGGATCGGCGTCCAACTCGGCTGCCCGCCCGACGAGTCCGCGGAGACCGGCCCAGCAGTCGTCCAGGGCCGCCGGGTAGGGGTGCTCGGGGGCCAGCCGGTAGTCCACCGACACGACCAGGGCCTGCAACTCCCGGCAGAAGGACAGGTTCTCCTCGTGGTCGACCTCCGGCGAGCCGAGGACGAAGCCGCCGCCGTGCACGGTGTAGAGCACCGGCAGCGGCGCCGGGCGGTCCACCGGCCGGTAGGTCCGCAGCAGTACCTCCGGCGCGCCGGGCGGGCCCGGGACGAGGAGGTCCTCGACCTTCACCCCGGTGCTGTCGGCGCGCCCGCGGGCGGCCGCCAACTCGGCGGCCTGGGCGGCCCGGGCCGCGGCCAGGTCCGCGATGTCGACCGGTGCCCACAGTGCGAGCGCGGCTGCCAGCTCGGGGTCGAAGGCGTGGGCCATGCCGGTGCTCCCTCCGGGACGGGGACGGGGATCGGGCCGTGCGGCGACCGCGGGGCGGGCCCGGGCGGTGCGGGCGGCGGCCGTCGGAAACCCTCGTGATCCGGCGGGCGCCCGGGAAGAACCGTCCCACGCCCCGGCGGCACGGGGCATCCGACAGGCGTCGGAAGATCCGCCTCCGCCACCCGACACCCGCGCAGGGCCGGGCCGGGACGAGGCGGTGGGTGCGGTCAGCGGAAGGCGGCGGCGTTGCGCACGGCCCAGGCGGCGAAGGGCTGCGGTGCACGGCCGAGGACGCGTTCGACGTCGGGGCTGACGCGCCGTTCGTCGGCGGTGGGTGTGCCGAGGACGGCGAGGGTGCCCTCGACGACGGGCGGCGGCATGAAGCGGGCCAGTTCGGCGCGGGCCTGCTCGGCGGTCTGCTCGTGGAAGGCGACCGGCGCGCCGATCGCCTCGGCGATCGCGGCCGCGCGGCTCCGGGGTGTGCTCGGCTCCGGCCCGGTGAGGACGTACGTGGCGCCGTGGTGGCCGTCCTCGCGCAGCACGGCCGCGGCGACCGCGGCGACGTCCTCGGGGTCGACGAACGGCAGGCCGACGTCGGCGAAGGGCCCGGCGGCCGCGCGGTGGGAGCGGATCGGCTCGGCCCAGGCGAAGGCGTTCGACGCGAGACCGCCGGAGCGCAGCACCGTCCACTCCGGTGCACCGGCCGCCACCGCGGCCTCGAAGCGTGCGGCGTGCGCGTAGCTGTCCGGCCGGGTGGCGACGCCCTGCGAGGAGAGCAGGACGATCCTGCGCACCCCGGCGGCCCTGGCCCGGTCGACCAGGCCGGCCGGGTCCTCGCCCGCCACCAGCAGGAAGAGTGCCTCGGCCCCGTCCAGGGCCGCGCGGACGGCGGGCGGGTCGGCCAGGTCCGCGGCCACGTGCCGCACGCCCGGCGGCAGCGGGTCCTCGGGCCGGCGGCGGGACACCGCGGTGACCTGCTCGCCGGCCTCGACCAGGTGCCGGACCAGCGCCCGGCCGACGTTCCCGGTGGCACCCGTGACCACGATCATGGCGTCTCCCTCGTGACATGTAGAAGTGAGTTGACTGACTCACTTGGTGGACGGCTGTGAGCCTAGCCCGCGGCGAGCGGGCTGTCTATAGTCAGTCGGGTGACTGACTCACCCGGCCTGTCGAGGGCCGAAGCCGCCGCCGCCAAGCGCCGCCGCCTGACCGCCGCCGCCGCTGCCGTCCTGCACGAGAAGGGCGTCGAGCGCACCTCGATCGCGGACATCGCGCAGGTCGCCGAGGTGCCCGTCGGCAACGTCTACTACTACTTCAAGACCAAGGACGAGCTCGTCGAGGCGGCGCTCGCCGAACACACCGGACAGTTGGAGGTGCTCACCGGCCGGCTCGACCTGCTGCCCGACCCGAGGGAGCGCCTCAAGGGCCTGGTGGCGGCCTGGGTCGAACAGCGCGAGACCGCCGCGCGCTACGGCTGCCCCACCGGGACGCTCGCCATGGAGGTCGACAAGCGCCCGCCCGGCGGACTGGACGAGTCCGCGGCCCGGGTGATCCGCCGTCTCCTCGACTGGGCCGCCGAGCAGTTCCGGCAGCTCGATGCCCCCGACCCGCACGGGCAGGCCGTCACGTTGGTCGGCGCCTACCAGGGCATGTCCCTGCTCGCCAACGCACTGCGCGACCCGGAGATCATGACCCGGGAGGGCGACCGGCTGCGCCGCTGGCTGGACACCATGCCCGCCGACTGAGCTTCGCGTCCGGTGGGGTAGCGGACTCATGCGCCGTCGGGCAGGCCGTCGGGCGGGACGTGGCCGTGCGGATCCACGGAGGGCACGGCCGACGCGGCACGGAGGCTGTCGATGGCGATGCGTTCCGCGAGGATGGGCACGAAGGCGCGGATGCGGCTGCCGTCGAAGCGGTGGAACGCTTCGTCCAGGGCCCGGTCCACCGCCGCGGTGCCCGCGGTCGCGTCGAAGCGCTGGTGCAGCCGGCGGCCGACCGCGGCCAGGTTCGCCCGCTCCTTGTCGTCGTTCGGGGCGGGCAGGTCGTTCGGGTCGTTCGGGTCGTTCGGGGCGGGCTCCGGTTCCGCTTCCGGTTTCCGATCCGGGTCCGGCTGCGGATCGGGTGCGGCGGCCGCGGCTGGCGGGTCACCGGGGATGTGCGGGTCCATGACGGCCTCGCGGGGCTTGGGGTGGGGCTGTCGGCAGGTCCCCGCGTCCCGTCCGCGCCGCGCGGACGGTGTCGGCCGCGGCCGCGCAGGGCGGTACGACCGGTGCGGTGCGCACTGTCGTCGCGCGCGTGCAGGGGCGGCCGGGGGACACGTGCCGTGCCGGGACGTGCGCAGACACCGGTGGCCGTCGCGCGGGCACGGCCGGACCGGGGCAGCAGGGCCGCGAGGACCGCGGTGCTCCCCTGGCACCTGTGTCGCTCATGGGTGCAGCCTTCGTCGGAGGCCGGGCGGATCACGGCGCCGACGGCACCGCCCGGTGGGTGCGCCGACCCCTTGGTGCCAGCTTGGCACGCCCCGGCCCGCAGATCCTGTCGGCAGCACGCGGGCTGCCGTACCGCCCCGGCCGGTGCAGCGACTCCTGCACCGCCGCGGCGGGCGGGGGGGGGGGGCGGGGGCGGGCCCGAACCCGTCGCCGAACCCGTCGGCGTGGGCGTCCCGGTCGCGGTGGCTGCCGGGGTCGGCGACGGACCGGCGGACGGCGTCGCGGTCGCCGTGGCGCCGGGAGTCGCGCCGGGAGTGGCGCTCGGCACGGGCAGCGTCGGGCAGGCGGTCGGGCTCGGTGACGCACCGCCGGTCGGTGTGGCGGCCGGTGTGGGGCCGGGCTTCCCGGGCGTCGGCGACGGGCTCGCCCACGGCGAGGGAGTCGGCGAGGGCGAGGGCGACGGCGTGGGCCGTGCGGGCGACGCGGACGGCGACGGCGTCGGCCGCGGCGTCGGCGGGTGCGCCGGACGGGACGGGGCCGGGAGCACGGTCAGCGGCGCGTCCGCCTCGGCCACCGTGCCGGAACGGTAGTTCGCCATCCAGCCCTTGACGGTCCGCAGGTACTCCGCGGAGTGGTTGTAGCCGAGGATCGCCGCATCGAGCTGGGCCGGGTCGGCGAGGTCGCGCGAACCGGCACAGAGGTAGTGGCCGGCCGCGAGCGCGGCGTCGTGGATGTTGTTGGCGGCACGGCGGCCGTCGCCGTTCCCGTCGGCACCCCACACCGCCCAGGTGGACGGGATGAACTGCATCGGGCCGACGGCGCGGTCCCAGCGTGCGTCGCCGTCGACGGCCCCGCCGTCGGTGTCCGCGATCGCGGCGAAGCCGTTGCCGTCCAGCGCGGGGCCGAGGATCGGGGTCGCCGTGGTGCCGGTGGCGTCGACCCGGCCGCCGTCCGCGTGCCCGGACTCGACCCGGCCGATCGCGGCGAGCAGCTCCCACGGCAGGTGGCAGCCGGGGTCGGTGACGCCGACGGCCGCCGCAGCGGCCCGGTAGGCGGCGAACACCGTGGTCGGCACCGCGGCCTGACCGCCCGTCGGCGCCACCGCGGCCGTCCAGCCCGCGCCGGGTGCGGCCGGCGGCTGGGCCCAGGCCCGGCGGGTGCCGCCGTCCATCGGCAGCGATGTGTCCGCCACCCCTGCAGGCGGCTGCTCGGCCCGCGCCGCCGCGGCCGGCACCGGCCCGACCGGTCCGCCCGGTGCGGCCACCGCCGCGATCACCACTGCCGCAGCCGCTGCCCGCAGCAGCCCGGCCCACTTCCGTCCGACCCCCACGCCTGTCCCCTCCCAGATGATCATGACTGACGTATTACATCATCAATGGGCGACATCGATGCAGGTCGGCCGGGCAACGGCCGTCCACCGGCGGACGGTTCCGCCTCCGGCGGGCGGATCCGGGGTGCACGTCCGTCCGGATCAGGGGCGCACGGCGCCCACGTACGGCATGTAGTCGATCGGGGTGATCTCGATGTTCTTGCCGGTGCGCGGCGCGTGGATCATCTTGCCGCCGCCGATGTAGATGCCGACGTGCTGCAGGTTGGAGAAGAACACCAGGTCGCCGGGCTGCAGGTCGCTCTTGGCGACGTGCCGGCCCGCGTTCCACTGGTCCTGCGAGACCCGCGGCAGCGAGACGCCGCCGGCCCGCCAGGCGGCGCCGGTCAGCCCCGAGCAGTCGAAGCTGTCCGGCCCGGTGTCCCCCCATCCGTAGGGCTTGCCGAGCTGGGCGTAGGCGAACTGGAGGGCTGCCGCGGCACGTCCGGTGGCCGGGCCGGTGTACGTCTCGCGGGCGGAGTCGCGGGAGGACCGCGGGTCCTGGGCGTTGACCTTGGCGCGGTCGGCGAGCGACAGGGTGTTGAGCAGCCGGGTGGCCTCGCCCAGCTTGGCCTGCACCTGCTTCTTCTCGCCGGCCAGCGCCCGGTCCGTCTCGTCGAGCCGGGCGAGCACCGCCGTCGCCTCGGACCGCCGCTGGTCGAGGCGGCGCTGCTGGTCCTGCAGCAGCCGCAGCAGGTCGCTCTGCGAACTGGCGGCGATGTCCTGGGAGGAGGCCCGCTGAAGGTAGTTGGTCGGGTCGGACGACAGCATGAGGGCGACGGTCGGATCGACGTTGCCGGTGCGGTACTCGTCGGCGGCGACGGCCGACAGCCGCTCGCGGAGGCCCGTCATCTTCTCCTGGGCGGCGGCGACCTGGTCCTGCAGCTGGCCGGCCTCCTTCCGCAGGCGCTCCTGCTCCTCCTTGAACTTGTTGTACTTCTCGGTGGACGCCTCGGCCTGCTCGTTGAGGTCGTCCACCTGTGCCTTGACGGTCGCCAGGTCGGCCGTCGGCTCGGCGTGCGCGCCGCCGGCGGAGGAGAGCAGCGCGGAGCCGGCGGCGGCCGTGGTCAGCAGTGCCATGCGGGTGCGGCCGGGCTGGGCGGGCTTGCGTCGGGTCCCCATCGTCTGCGGTCACTCCCTGGCTCGGGCGGCCGCCGCGGATGCGACGGGCCGTCGTCGGCTGTGCGGCGGCGACCGCCGACCGCGCATGTGCGAAGTAACTTAGTAGGCCGGGGTGGGGTGTTGGCAACCCGCCCCCGGAATCACTGACGACGGATCAGGCGACGTGGCCGATGACCAGCGGCAACGGCGGCGGCGCCACCACCGCGGCCCGGCAGCCGGTCAAGGCTGCTGCGAGCGGACTGATGTGAGTGGCAGTCAGCCGCGGCACCCGTCCGGCCCGGCGGGGAGCGCGACGGCCGTCACGGGCGGTCGTCGGGCGCCCGGTCTGCCAGGGCCTCGCGCAGCGCGGCGGCCTGGTCCTCGTCGATGCCGTCGACGAACAGCATCAGGGCGGCCCGCGGGTCCGCGGCCCCGCCGAGCACCTCGCGCATCACCTCGGCGGTGTGGGCCTCGTGCGAGCGCACCGGCTCGTACGCCCAGGCCCGGCCCTGCTTGGCGCGGTGCAGGTAGCCCTTGCGGAACAGGATGTCGGCGACCGTGTTGACGGTCGTGTACGCCACCGGCCGCACCCCGTTCAGGTCGTCGACCACCTCGCGGACGGTCGCCGGTCTGCCCCAGGACCACAGCCGTTCCATGATCTCGGTCTCCAGCTGACCGAATCCGCGCATCGCGCCACCGGAACCCTTCACCGCACCTGCTCCGCCACGCCAACGCAGCACAGCGTGCCAGGCCGGGCCGCACCCGCCAATCCCCGGCCGGAGGGACGAACCCGGCCGGCCGGCCGGGACCGTGACGCGGACGTCAGGACCGGGCGGCGGCGGTGCGACCGGCGGCGGACCGCCCGGAGGCGAGGGCGAGCACCAGGGCGACGGCGACCAGCGCGGCGGCCACCGCGAAGGTCGTGTGCAGGCCGGTGGCGACGGCGGCCGGACGCGCGGCGGTGAGGTCGTCCGCTCCCGCCGCGGCCGCGAAGACGGCCCCCATCACCGCGGTGCCGGTGATCAGCCCGAGGTTGCGCGACAGGTTGAGCACGCCCGACACCACGCCCCGGCGGTCCGGCGGGACGTCCGCCATCACACCGGTGTTGTTGGCCGTCTGGAAGGTCGCGTAGCCGACCGTCACCAGCACGACGGGCGCGAGGTAGCCGGGCGCGCCGAGGCCCGTCGGCGCCGCGCACAGGGCGAGACAGCCGACGGTCATCGCCGCGAGGCCCGCCGCGGTCGTCCGCCGGGTGCCGATCCGGTCCACGATCCGCCCGGCCGGAACCCCGGTCACGGCGGTGACCAGAGGCCCGACCGACATCACCAGCCCGACGCCGGCCGCCGGGAGGCCCAGCGCACGGGACAGGTAGAACGGCCCGACCACCAGCGTCGCCATCACCACCGTCGACACCAGCGCGCTCATCGCGAGGCTCGCACGCAGGGCGCCGTCCCGGAACATCGCGGGCCGGACGAGCGGCGCGGCCGAGCGGCGCTCCACCAGCACGAAGAGCACCGCGCCCAGTCCGGCCGCCGCGAGCAGGCCGAGGCCGAGCGTGCCGAACCGGCCGCGTCCCAGCGTCATCGCCAGCGCGTACGCGGCGAGCGTCAGGGCCAGCAGCAGGGTGCCCGGCCGGTCTGGCCGCGGCCGGGCGGACGCCGTGCCGCCGGGGGCGTCCGGGGCGTCCGGCGGCAGATGACGGTGTGCCAGCAGCAGGCCGAGACCGCCGAGCGGCACCAGGGCGAGGAAGACCGCCCGCCATCCAGGCCCCGCGACCAGCAGGCCGCCGAGCGAGGGGCCGAGCGCGGTGCCGACCGCCGACATGGTGCCGAGCAGCCCCATCGCGCGGCCCGTCCGCTCCTTCGGTACCGTCCCGCCGACGAAGGCCATGGTGAGCGCCATCATCACGGCGGCCCCCAGGCCCTGCGCCGCCCGGGCGGCGATCAACAGCCAGAGCGTGGGTGCCGCGCCGCACAGCAGCGACGCCACCGTGAAGAGCACGATGCCGCCGAGCAGCAGCCGGCGGCGGCCGACGAGGTCACCGAGCCGGCCGGCGCCGACGATCGTGGTGGTGGTCGCCAGCAGGAAGGCCAGCACGACCCACTGCACCGCCGCGAACGGCGCCGAGAACGCCACGGACAGGGTCGGCAGGGCGACGTTGGCGATGCTGATGCCGAGCGAGGGCAGCAACATCGACAGCGAGAGCGCGGCCAGCGCCCAGCGGGCGGAGGACGGCGCCGGTGCGGGCGCGGTCGCCCGGGCGGTGGTGGCGGCGGTCGAGGGCTTCACCGGGCGGCCTCCTCTCCGGTCGGCGCAGCAGGGGCGGTCGGTGCAGCGGGGGCGGAGGGGGAGGCGGGGGCGGACGTGCGGCGGACGGCGACCACGACGGCGTCGTGCACCGTGACGGGCCGACCCGCACGGTCCTCGGCGGGGCGCGGTCGGGTCTGCGCCGTCCGCACCCGCCAGTCGGCCGGGTCGAGGCCGGCGGCGGCCTTCTCGGGGGTGAAGGGCATCTCCGGGGGCAGGCGCGGGCCGGCGCCGCCCCCCCGGGCGCGCGGGCGCGCCCAGGAGGCGGACCTGCTGCGCTTCGGGGTCGTGCGCGGCGAGCATCGGCAGGAGGGCGGCGGCGCCCCCCGGGGGGGGGAAGAGCACCGCGGGGAGCAGCCGCGGCCCCCCGCCGCCCGCCAGGTCGCGCGGGTGGTGACCGGTGATCAGCAGCGTCCCGCCGGGCGCGACCGCGGCGGCGAGACCCGCGAACAGGGCCGGGCGGGGCGCGGCCCGGACGTGCAGGGACTGCGCGGGGCCCGGGGGGGGCCCCCCCCCCCCCGGGGGGGGGGGG
>NZ_BAAALD010000062.1:0-48912 GCF_039528095.1 Kitasatospora arboriphila | reverse complement strand
GCCCGGGCCGGCGGCCGCACAGCGCACCGCCGAGCGGCCGTCCTTCGACGAGCCCCTGCACGACCCGGCCGCCGAGGCCGCGCGGACGGCCCCGCCCGACACGGGCCGCAGCGCCCTGCCCCGGCACGAGGAGACCCTCAAGCTCCGCGTCCCGGACGAGCTCGCCGCGCTCGCCAAGGCCTTCGACGCCCAGTACGCCCGGCCGCCGGGCACCCCCGCGGAGGACGAGGAGGAGGCCGCCCCCGAGCAGAAGCCCGCCCGCTCCGGCGGCGGCCGCGACCGCTACCTCGACCTGCTGCGAGGCCTGGCCCTCGTCCGCGTCGTGCTGTACCACAACTTCAGCTGGGCCTGGCTGCCGCTGGTCTTCCCGTCCATGGGCGTGATGTTCGCGCTGGCCGGCTCGCTGATGGCCCGTTCGCTGAAGCGGCCCGCGCTGACCGTCATCCGCGGCCGACTGCGCCGCCTGCTGCCGCCGATGTGGCTGTTCGGCGTCGTGGTGATGACCCTGTGGATCCTGGACGGCTGGGGCCCGGACGCCGAGGGCCACCCGAACTGGTGGTGGGGCAAGCTCGCCTTCTGGATCCTGCCGGTGAGCACTCCGCCCTACCCCCAGGGGGACCTGCCGGGCTTCGGACTCATGGAGGACAGCTGGGGCACCCAGGTCGGCGTCCCGCTCTGGTACCTGCGCGCCTACCTCTGGTACGTGCTGCTGTCGCCGCTGATGCTGCGCGCCCTGCGCCGCTTCCCGCTGGTGACGGTGCTCACCCCGCTGGTGCTGACCTTCTTCTCCGGCCTGCTCCCGGAGGACGGCCGGATCTGGGAGACCTGGTCCGACTTCACGATCTTCGGCTCCTGCTGGATCCTCGGCATGGCCCACAACGAGGGCCTGCTCAAGAAGCTCCCGCAGTACGTCGCCCCCTCGGTGGCACCGATGATCATGGTCGCCGGGTACTGGTGGTACGTCAGCCGGCCGGTGCTCGACCCGACCGACGTCGGCGACCTGGAGGGCGTGCCGATCGCCCAGGCCGTCTGGTCCTTCGGCTACGTGCTGCTGCTGCTCCACCTCAGCCCCTCGTGGGAGCAGTGGCCGCGACGCCTGGAACCGTTCAACGGCATCGTCAGCCTGCTGAACGCCCGGGCCGTCAGCGTCTACCTCTGGCACACCCTCGCCCTGGAGCTGTCCGTCCCGGTGATCGACCAGCTCTGGCGGGTCGACTACCTCGCCGACAACTGGGGTTCGGTGCTCGGCAGCCCCTATCCGCAGCTCTTCGCGGCGATCCCGCTGATCGGGTTGTTCGTCCTCTGCTTCGGCTGGATCGAGGACGTCGCGGCGAAACGCTCGCCACGGCTCTTCCCGTATCCCCGCAAGGCCCGCGGAAAACGGCGGGCCGCAGCCTGACGACCGCGGCCCGGTCGCGCGCCGCCCCGCACGGGCGGCCCGCGGTCGGGCCGCGGTCGGTGATCGGATAAGGGCAATCTAGGATGAAGCGGTGTTCACCCCCACCGCACTCCTCGCCGACCGCTGGCACCCGACGGCCGCGACCGTCCGCCGGGCGGCGCTGTCCGCCCTGGTGATGAGCGTGGTCATCGTGCTCACCGGCGGCGCCGTACGGCTCACCGCCTCCGGCCTCGGCTGCACCACCTGGCCGCGCTGCACCGGCGAGAGCATCACGCCGACGCCCGAGATGGGCATCCACGGCGTCATCGAGTTCACCAACCGGATGCTCACCTACGTGCTGTGCGCGGCGATCGCCTGGGCCACCCTGGCCGCGCGCTGCGCCACGCCGTGGCGCCGCTCGCTCACCCGGCTCGGCTGGGCGCAGTTCTGGCTGGTCATGAGCAACGCCGTGATCGGCGGCATCACCGTGCTCACCGGCCTGAACCCGTACGTGGTGGCGGTGCACATGGTCGCCGCGATGGGCCTGGTCTGGGTCGCCGTGCTGATGTGGGAGCGCACCGCGGAGGGCGACGGCACCCCCGAACTCCTGGTGCCGCGGCCGCTGCAGCAGCTGTCGTACGTCCTCGTCACCGTGGTCGGCCTGCTGGTCGCGGCCGGCACCCTGGTCACCGGCGCGGGCCACCACCCCGGCTCCTCCAGCGACGTCTGGCGCATCCCGATCGACTACGACCGGCTCGCCCAGGCCCACGCCGACCTGGCCTTCCTGTCGATCGGTCTGACGCTGGCGGCGGTGTTCGTGCTCGCCGCGGTGAAGGCCCCGCGGGCGGCCCGGGCGCGGGTCCGGGACCTGCTGGTCGTGCTGCTGCTGCAGGGCGTCCTCGGCTTCGTCCAGTACTTCACCGACGCCCCCGAGATCATGGTCGGCCTGCACATGCTGGGCGCCGCCCTCACCTGGGCCGCCGCCCTCCGCATCCCGCTGGCCCTGCGCACCCGCCCCGCCACCGACCCGGCCCCCGTCCCCGCCCAGCTGGTGCCCGCGAGCTGACGCCCAGGGGCGGCCACCCAGGGGCGCGTGGAACTGCGCAATCCGGGTGCGGCCGTCCCTGCTGAACAGGGCTCACAACAAGACAGGGGCGCGGGGAACTGCGCGAATCGGAAGGCCGCCGTCGGCCTCTCCCGTCTCGCGCGGTTCCCCGCGCCCCTGGGCGGTTCTCCGCAGGCCTCAGATCTGGATGCCGGCCATCCGCTTCCACTCGTAGGCACTGGTCTTCACCTTCAGGCCGAGCTCGCCCTCGAAGGTGTCGTGCAGGGTGACGCCGGCGAGCTGCGCCGCACGCTGCCCGATGGCGTAGGTCGGGGCGACCTGGTCGCCCCAGGTGCCGTCCGCACCGACGAGCACGATCCGGGTGGCGGTGCGGCCGACGTACTCGACGACGCCGTCCGCGCTGCCGCCGTGCTGGTTCGCGAAGGCGGTGATGTGCTTGGCGATGCGCTTGGCGCGCCGCTCGGCGCGCGCGTCCTGCGCGGTGGGGGTGGCGGTCTCTGCGCTGGTCATGCCCGCATGCTACCGAGCGGTAGAACGCGTGGCGACGGCGGCGAGGTGTGCGGCGGGCCACACCGGCGCCCCCTACCCTGGCGGGATGACCTTCGATGGCTGGCCGGCCGAGGCGCTCGAGTTCTACGAGCAGCTGGAGGCCGACAACTCCAAGACCTTCTGGACGGCGCACAAGGACCGCTACGAGCAGTCCGTCCGGGCCCCGACGGCCGACCTGCTGGACGCCCTGGAGGACGAGTTCGGCCCGGGAAAGATCTTCCGTCCGAACCGCGACGTCCGGTTCAGCGCCGACAAGTCGCCGTACAAGACGCACATCGGCGCCTTCCTGGAGGCCGGCGGCTACATCCAGCTCTCGGCGGACGGCCTGGCCTGCGGCAACGGCATGTACCAGCTGGCGACGGACCAGCTGCGCCGCTACCGGGAGGCGGTCGCGGAGGACGTCACCGGCGCCGAGCTGGAGCGGGTGATCGCCTCGGTCGAGGCGGCCGGGCCCTCGGTGGTCGGCCGGGACCCGCTGAAGTCGGCGCCCCGCGGCTACCCCAAGGACCATCCGCGGATCGGGCTGCTGCGGAACAAGGGCCTGATCGCCTGGCAGGAGTGGGAGCCCGCCGCCTGGCTGGGCACCGCGCAGGCGTACGGGCGGATCGCCGGCTTCCTGCGCGCCTCCCGCCCGCTCAAGGACTGGCTGGACGGGCACGTCGGCCCGAGCGAGCTCCCGCCGCGCTGACACCGGCTCAGCCGCCCGACACTCCTGTCCGCACCCTGGCCGCCCCGCACCGCCTCTGGTAGACCTGCCGCATGCAGCCCTCCCGAGGTGACGCGAACACGCCCGACTCCCCCGTCCGCGGCCGCTACGACGTCGTCGTGGTCGGCGGCGGCCACAACGGCCTGGTGGCCGCCGCCTACCTGGCCCGGGCCGGCCGCAGCGTGCTGGTGCTGGAGCGGCTCGGCCGCACCGGCGGGGCCGCGGTCTCCACCGAGGCCTTCCCCGGCGTCGCCGCCCGGCTCTCCCGGTACTCGTACCTGGTGAGCCTGCTGCCGCAGAAGATCGTCGACGAGCTGGGGCTGCACTTCGCGGTGCGGCCCCGGCGGATCTCCTCGTACACGCCGGCCGTGCGCGGCGGGCGCCCGACCGGGCTGCTGGTGGACCGGGCGGACGACTCCCGCACCGCCGCGTCCTTCCGCGCCCTGACCGGCTCCGACCGGGAGTACGCGGCCTGGCAGGAGTTCTACGGGCGGACCACCCGGGTCGCCGAGCGGGTCTTCCCGTCCCTCACCGAGCCGCTGCCCACCCGCGCGGAGCTGCGGCGGCGGATCGACGACCCGGCCGTCTGGGAGGCGCTGTTCGAGCGGCCGATCGGCGAGGCCGTGGAGGGCGCCTTCGCCGACGACCTCGTCCGCGGCGTGGTCCTCACCGACGCCCTGATCGGCACCTTCACCCACGCCCACGACCCGGGGCTGGCGCAGAACCGCTGCTTCCTCTACCACGTGATCGGCGGCGGCACCGGCGACTGGAACGTGCCGGTGGGCGGCATGGGTGCGCTCACCGACGCGCTGGCGGACGCCGCCCGGGCGGCCGGCGCCGAGATCCGCACCGGCTGCGAGGCCACCGCGATCGACCCGGGCACCGCCGGCGGCGCCGCCGAGGTCGTCTTCCGGCACGACGGCCGCGAGCACCGGGTGGGCGCCAAGGCGGTGCTGTGCAACGCCGCCCCGCAGACCCTCGCCCGGCTGCTCGGCGAGGCGCCGCCGGAGCCCGCCCCGGAGGGCTCCCAGCTGAAGGTCAACATGCTGCTGCGCCGACTGCCCCGGCTGAGGGACACCGCGGTGGACCCGCGGGACGCCTTCGCCGGCACCCTGCACCTGGCGGAGTCGTACACCGAGCTGGAGACCGCCTACCGGCAGGCCGCCGAGGGCCGGACGCCCGCGCCGGCGCCGTCCGAGATCTACTGCCACTCGCTGACCGACCCGTCGATCCTGGGCCCGGAGCTCGCCGCGCAGGGCTTCCACACGCTCACCCTGTTCGGGGTGCACCAGCCGGCCCGGCTGTTCGCCGACGACCCGGAGAAGGCCCGGGCGGCGGCGCTGGAGGCGGTGCTCGCACCGTTGCAGGAGTGCCTGGACGAGCCGCTGGCCGACTGCCTGGCGGTGGACGGCGAGGGCCGGCCCTGCATCGAGGCGAAGAGCCCGCTGGACCTGGAGGCCGACCTGGGCCTGCCGGGCGGCAACATCTTCCACCGCGAGCTGGCCTTCCCCTGGGGCGAGGACCCGGCCGACCGCTGGGGCGTCGCCACCGCCCACCCGAACGTGCTGCTCTGCGGGGCCGGCGCGGTGCGCGGCGGCGGGGTCAGCGGGATCCCCGGGCACAACGCCGCGATGGCCGTCCTCGGCCGCTAGCCGCAGGAGCGCGACAAGGACAGCGGGAACGACGGAGCCCCGGGGCGCAGGCCCCGGGGCTCCGGTCGGTGTCGGGCGCTCGCCGTCACTTGACGAACGGGTCCACCGCGATGACCACGAAGAGCAGGGTCAGGTAGGTGATGGACCAGTGGAAGAGGCGCATCTCCTTGAGCTTGGCGCCGACGACCCCGGCCTTGGCGCGGGCGTGCAGGCCGTGCGCCTCCTTCAGCCAGAACCCGCCGAGCAGCACCGCGGAGACCGGGTACAGCCAGCTGGTGTGGCCGAGCGGCCACAGGGCCAGCGAGACGGCGACCATCACCCAGGAGTAGGCGACGATCTGCCGGGCGACGGCCAGGTTGCCCTTGATGACGGGGAGCATCGGCACGCCGGCCTTGGCGTAGTCCTCGCGGACCTTCATCGACAGCGGCCAGTAGTGCGGCGGCGTCCAGAAGAAGATCACCAGGAAGAGCACCAGCGCGGACCAGGAGAGCGAGTTCGTCACCGCGGCCCAGCCGACGAACACCGGCATGCAGCCGGCGATGCCGCCCCAGACGATGTTCTGGGCCGTGCGGCGCTTCAGGCCGAGGGTGTAGACGAAGACGTAGAACAGCAGCGCGGCCAGCGCCAGCGCCGAGGAGAGCGCGTTGACCAGCAGGCCCAGCCAGAGGGTCGAGCCGATCGCCAGCGCGATGCCGAAGACCAGCGCCTCGCGCGGGGACACCATGCCGGTGACGATCGGCCGCCGCTCGGTACGGGACATCACCGCGTCGATGTCGCGGTCGATGTACATGTTGAGGGCGTTGGCGCCACCCGCGGAGAGGTAGCCGCCGACCACGACCTTGACGACCAGCCACGGGTCGGGTACACCGTGCTGCGCCAGGAACATCACCGGGACGGTGGTGATCAGCAGCAGCTCGATGATCCGTGGCTTGGTCAGTGCGACGAATGCGCCGACACGGGCCCCGAACGGCCGGTGCGCAGGCGTCGCCCCGACCGCCCCGGCGGGGCGGGATTCGACGGCGGTCACGAACACCCCAACTCACGATGAACTTCCACAGGCGTCCTCTGGGCCCGTGGGCTCCGGTGCGTCCGCGCTGCGCGTACCACGCCACCTTAGACGCTCCATATGTCCCGTCCCGCCCCGGGGTGCCCCGGCGAGCCGGAGCCGCACACCCGCGGGTGAATCGCCGCAGCTCGCACCGGACGGGCGCGGCCCGCCCGTCTTGCCCCTCGGACGAGCGGACCGTTCGCGTCCGGGTGAGGGTAGGACAGAGCCCGCGAAGCCCTTCGGGAATGCCGATAGCGCCACCCCGGTTGCCCCGGCACGCAAGGTGAGGCCCCTTGTGAGCGGTAGGCTCGCACAGAGAAGCGGGATCAACCCTCCGTGACCGGCACCAGCGAACGTCAGGACCACAGCGACGTGGCCGACCGGTCCCCTTCACGGGGTCACTCTTCACCACCAGGAAGGAGCCCTGAGACAGGGTGAGCACCACGCCGACGAACGCATTCGAATGGACCGAACTGGACCAGCGGACCGTCGACACGGCCCGCGTCCTCGCGATGGATGCCGTGCAGAAGGTGGGCAACGGGCACCCAGGCACCGCGATGTCGCTGGCCCCGGCTGCATACGTGATCTTCCAGCGCTTCCTGCGGCACGACCCGACCGACCCCGCCTGGGTCGGCCGCGACCGCTTCGTCCTCTCCCCCGGGCACACGTCGCTGACTCTCTACACCCAGCTCTACCTCTCGGGCTACGGTCTGTCCCTGGACGACCTGAAGGCCTTCCGGGTCGCGGGCAGCCGCACCCCGGGCCACCCCGAGCACGGCCACACCGCGGGCGTCGAGACGACCACCGGTCCGCTCGGACAGGGCGTCGCCAACGCGGTCGGCATGGCGATGGCCGCCCGCTACGAGCGCGGCCTGTTCGACCCGGAGGCCGCGGAGGGCGAGTCCCCCTTCGACCACACCGTCTGGGCCATCGTCTCCGACGGCGACCTGGAGGAGGGCATCTCCGCGGAGGCGTCCTCGCTGGCCGGCCACCAGAAGCTGGGCAACCTCGTCGCGCTCTACGACGACAACCACATCTCCATCGAGGGCGACACCGAGACGGCCTTCTCCGAGGACGTCCTCGCCCGCTACGAGGCGTACGGCTGGCACGTCCAGCGGATCACGCCGAAGTCCGACGGCGACGTCGACGTGCACGCGCTGGCCACCGCGCTGGCCGCCGCCAAGGCCGAGACCGAGCGCCCGTCGATCATCGCGATGCGCACCATCATCGCCTGGCCGGCCCCGAACGCCCAGGACACCGCCAAGGCGCACGGCTCCGCGCTCGGCGACGCCGAGATCGCCGCCACCAAGAAGGTGCTCGGCTTCTCGCCGGAGAAGACCTTCGAGGTCACCGAGCAGGTCATCGAGCACGCCCGCCAGGTGGTGCACCGTGGCAAGGCCGCCCGCGCCGAGTGGGAGGCCTCCTTCCACGCGTGGCGCGCGGCCAACCCGGAGCGCGCCGCCGAGTTCGACCGGATCCAGATCGGCGAGCTGCCCGACGGCTGGGAGAAGGCGATCCCGGTCTTCCCGGCCGGCAAGGACGTCGCCACCCGCAAGGCCTCCGGCGACACCCTCAAGGCGGTCGGCCGGCACGTTCCGGAGCTGTGGGGCGGTTCGGCGGACCTCGCCGAGTCCAACCTCACCACCATCGACGAGGACTCCTCCTTCCTCCCGGCGAGCAACCCGCTGAAGACCGCCTCGCCGTACGGCCGGACGATCCACTTCGGCATCCGCGAGCACGCCATGGGCGCGATCATGAACGGCATCGCGCTGCACGGCCGCACCCGCATCTACGGCGGCACCTTCCTGGTGTTCTCCGACTACATGCGCCCGGCGGTGCGCCTCGCCGCGCTGATGAAGCTGCCCGTCACCTACGTGTGGACGCACGACTCCATCGGCCTCGGCGAGGACGGCCCGACCCACCAGCCGGTCGAGCACCTGGCCGCGCTGCGCGCCATCCCCGGCCTCTCGGTCGTCCGCCCCGGCGACGCCAACGAGACCGCCGTCGTCTGGCGCACGATCCTGGAGCGGCAGACCAGCCGCCCCGGCCCGGTCGGCCTGGCGCTCACCCGCCAGGGCGTGCCCACCTTCGACCGCGAGGTGTTCCACTCCGCCGAGGGCGCGGCCAAGGGCGGCTACGTGCTGGCCGAGGCCTCCGGCGCCTCGCCGAAGGTCATCCTGATCGGCACCGGCTCCGAGGTGCAGCTCGCCGTCCAGGCCCGCGAGGCCCTGGAGGCGGACGGCATCCCGACCCGCGTCGTGTCGATGCCGTCGATCGAGTGGTTCAACGAGCAGGACCAGGCGTACCGCGACAGCGTGCTGCCGCCGAACGTCCGTGCCCGGGTCTCGGTCGAGGCGGGCATCGCCCAGGGCTGGCGCGAGCTGGTCGGCGACGCCGGCCGGATCATCGGCCTGGAGCACTTCGGCGCCTCCGCCGACTACAAGGTGCTGTACCAGGAGTTCGGCCTGACCGCCGACGCCGTGGCCAACGCCGCCCGCGCCTCGCTCCGCACGGTCGAGGCCGTCTCCCGCTAGCAGTGCCTCCGGGCCGGGTGTCCGACCGCACATCGGACGCCCGGCCTGTCTGACGACCCCACAGCAGACGTACGAAAAAAGAGGATGTAGCACCATGACTGACGCTCTGAAGCGCCTCAGCGACGAAGGCGTGGCGATCTGGCTGGACGACCTCAGCCGCGAGCGGCTCAACAGCGGCAACCTGGCCGAGCTGGTGCAGGAGAAGCACGTCGTCGGCGTCACCACCAACCCGACCATCTTCCAGAAGGCGATCGGCGGCGGCAGCGCGGCCTACGACGGCCAGCTGAACGACCTGGCCGTCCGCAAGGTCACCGTGGACGAGGCCGTCCGGATGATCACCACCTCGGACGTCCGCGACGCGGCCGACGTGCTGCGCCCGGTCTACGACGCCTCGAACGGCCGCGACGGCCGGGTCTCCATCGAGGTCGACCCGCGCCTGGCGCACGAGACCGCCGCCACGATCGCCGAGGCCAAGCAGCTGTGGTGGCTGGTGGACCGCCCGAACGTGTTCATCAAGATCCCCGCCACCGAGGCCGGCCTGCCCGCCATCACCGAGGTCATCGCCAAGGGCATCAGCGTCAACGTCACGCTGATCTTCTCGCTCGAGCGGTACCGCGCCGTGATGGACGCCTACCTCTCCGGCCTGGAGAAGGCCAAGGCCGCCGGCCTCGACCTCTCGCAGATCGAGTCGGTCGCCTCCTTCTTCGTCTCCCGCGTGGACACCGAGATCGACAAGCGCCTCGACAAGGTCGGCGGCGACGCCAAGGAGCTGCGCTCCAAGGCCGGTGTGGCCAACGCCCGCCTCGCCTACCAGGCGTACGAGGAGGTCTTCGGCCCGGTCGACGCCAAGCGCGACGGCTCGGACCGTTGGAAGGCCCTGGAGGCCGCCGGCGCCAAGCCGCAGCGCCCGCTCTGGGCGTCCACCGGCGTCAAGGACCCGAACCTGCCGGACACCCTCTACGTGACCGAGCTGGCCGCCCCCGGCACCGTCAACACCATGCCGGAGGCCACCCTCAACGCCACCGACGACCACGGCGTGGTCACCGGCGACGCCATCACCCCGAACTACGGCGACGCCAAGGCCGTGATGGACGCCGTCGCCGCGGCCGGCGTCGACTACGACGACGTCGTCCAGCTGCTGGAGGACGAGGGCGTCGAGAAGTTCGAGGCCTCCTGGAAGGAACTGCTGGACACGGTCGCGGCCTCGCTCGCCGCGCACGGCGACCAGAACTGACACGACTGCTCACGACCAAGCGCACGGAGAGCGGAGCCAACACCAGTGAGCAACACCCCTGCTTTTCCCGATGTCGAGGGGGCCGAGGTCGGGCAGGGTGACCCCCTGCTGCCCTCCAACCCGCTGCGCGATCCGGCGGACCGCCGGCTGCCGAGGATCGCCGGGCCGTCCGGCCTGGTGATCTTCGGCGTCACCGGCGACCTGTCGCGCAAGAAGCTCATGCCGGCCGTCTACGACCTCGCCAACCGCGGACTGCTGCCGCCGGGCTTCTCGCTCGTCGGCTTCGCCCGCCGCGAGTGGGAGGACGAGGACTTCGCGCGGGAGGTGCACGACGCGGTCAAGGAGCACGCGCGCACGCAGTTCCGCGAGGAGGTCTGGCAGCAGCTCGCCAAGGGCATGCGGTTCGTCCAGGGCGACTTCGGCGACGACGAGGCCTTCGACACCCTGCGGAAGACCATCGAGGACCTCGACCGGGCCCAGGGCACGGGCGGCAACTTCGCCTTCTACCTGTCGGTGCCGCCGAAGTTCTTCCCCACCGTCGTCCAGCAGCTCAAGAAGCACGGTCTGACCGACCCGCCGAAGGGCTCCTGGCGCCGCGCGGTGATCGAGAAGCCGTTCGGCCACGACCTGGAGAGCGCCCAGGAGCTGAACCGGATCGTCCACGAGGTCTTCCCCCGGGACGAGGTCTTCCGGATCGACCACTACCTGGGCAAGGAGACCGTCCAGAACATCCTGGCGCTCCGCTTCGCCAACCAGATGTTCGAGCCGATCTGGAACCGGTCGTACGTCGACCACGTGCAGATCACCATGGCCGAGGACATCGGCATCGGCGGCCGCGCCGGCTACTACGACGGCATCGGCTCGGCCCGCGACGTCATCCAGAACCACCTGCTCCAGCTGATGGCGCTCACCGCCATCGAGGAGCCCGCGTCCTTCCACCCCAAGGCCCTGGTCGCCGAGAAGCTCAAGGTGCTCAGCGCCGTGAAGCTCCCCGCCGACCTCGGCAAGCACACCGTGCGCGGCCAGTACGCGTCCGGCTGGCAGGGCGGCGAGGAGGTCGTCGGCTACCTGGACGAGGACGGCATCAACCCCGAGTCCAAGACCGACACCTACGCGGCGATCAAGCTGGAGATCAACAACCGGCGCTGGGCCGGCGTCCCGTTCTACCTGCGGACGGGCAAGCGCCTCGGCCGCCGGGTGACCGAGATCGCGGTCGTCTTCCAGCGGGCCCCGTACCTGCCGTTCGACTCCTACGCCACCGAGGAGCTGGGGCAGAACGCCCTGGTCATCCGGGTACAGCCGGACGAGGGCGTCACCGTGCGGTTCGGCTCCAAGGTGCCCGGCACCGCGCTGGAGGTCCGCGACGTCACGATGGACTTCGCCTACGGCGAGTCCTTCACCGAGTCCAGCCCGGAGGCGTACGAGCGCCTGATCCTCGACGTGCTGCTCGGCGACGCCAACCTCTTCCCGCGGCACCAGGAGGTCGAGCTCTCCTGGCAGATCCTCGACCCGATCGAGCAGTACTGGGACGCCCACGACAAGCCCGCGCAGTACGCGGCCGGGACCTGGGGCCCGATCGAGGCCGACGAGATGCTCGCACGAGACGGCAGGAGCTGGCGCCGGCCATGAAGATCGACCTGACCCACACCACCTCCGGCAGGATCAACGCGGCGCTGATGGACGCCCGCCGGGCCAGCGGCTCCACCGCGGCCGGCATGGTCCTGACCCTGGTGATCGTGACCGACGAGGGCAGCGCCTACGACGCCCTCAAGGCCGCCAACGACGCCTCCCGCGAGCACCCTTCGCGCACCCTGGCGGTCATCAAGCGGGCCGGACGCTCGCCGCGCGCCCGGGCCGAGACCCGCCTCGACGCCGAGATCCTGGTCGGCAGCGACGCGGGCTCCGGCGAGACGGTCGTCCTGCGCATGCACGGCGAGCTCGCCGCGCACGCCCAGTCCGTCGTCCTGCCGCTGCTGCTGCCGGACGCCCCGGTCGTCGTCTGGTGGCCGGACAACGCCCCGCTGCACCCGGCGAACGACCCGCTCGGCGCGCTCGCCCAGCGCCGGATCACCGACGCGGTCACCGCCGAGTCCCCGGTCGGCCAGCTCGCCCAGCGGGCGGCCAGCTACACCCCCGGCGACACCGACCTCGCCTGGACCCGCATCACCGGCTGGCGCTCCATGCTGGCCGCCGCGCTCGACCAGCGGCCCGCCACGATCACCGGCGCGGTCGTCGAGGGCGAGTCGTACAACCCCAGCGTCGAGCTGCTCGGCCTGTGGATGACCAACCGGCTGCGGGTGCCGGTCGAGCGGATCGTCACCGGCGGCCCCGGCATCACCGCCGTCCGGCTGCGCACCCAGGACGGCGAGATCGTCCTGGACCGTCCCGACGGCCTGATGGGCACGCTGTCCATGCCCGGCTCGCCGGACCGGATGGTCGCGCTCAAGCGTCGCGACACCGCCGAGCTCATCGCGGAGGAGCTGCGCCGGCTCGACCCGGACGACATCTACGCGTCGGCCGTCCGCACCCCGGTGGACCGGCTGCGCGAGAAGCTGCCCGCGGAGCCCGCTCCGTCGACCGAGGCCGTCCCGGCCGATGTCGCGGCCCCTGCCCGGGTCACCGCCAAGCTGCCGGACGCCGAGCCGGCGGCTGCGGAGCCGGCCGGTCCCGTGCCGGCCGGTCCCGAGCCGACGGATGCCGAGCCGACGCCGAAGAAGCCGTCCGCCAAGAAGGCCGCCCCACGCAAGCGGAGCACCTCGTGACGGCGGCGACCCCGCAGCTGGTGGTGCACCGGGACAAGGAGCTGATGGCGCAGGCCGCGGCGGCCCGGCTGATCACCCGCATCGTGGACGCCCAGTCCGCCCGCGGCACCGCCTCGGTGGTGCTGACGGGCGGGCGGAACGGCAACGCCCTGCTGGCCGCGATCGCCGCCTCCCCGGCACGCGACGCGGTCGACTGGGCGCGGCTCGACCTCTGGTGGGGCGACGAGCGCTTCGTCCCCGCCGGCGACCCGGACCGCAACGCCGTCCAGGCCCGTGCCGAACTGCTCGACGGCGTCCCGCTGGACCCGGCCCGGGTGCACGAGATGCCGGCCTCGGACGGCCCGGACGGCTCGGACGTCGAGGCGGCCGCCGCCCGGTACGCCGAGGAGCTCGCCCGGGCCGCCGGGCCCGGCGAGCACGCCGGGGTGCCGGCCTTCGACGTGCTGCTGCTCGGCGTCGGCCCGGACACCCACGTCGCCTCGCTCTTCCCGGAGCACCCCGGTGTCCGGGAGAAGGAGTTGACCGTGATCGGCGTCCGCGGGGCGCCGAAGCCGCCGCCCACCCGGATCTCGCTCACCCTCCCGGCGATCCGGGCGGCCCGTGAGGTCTGGCTGCTCGCCGCCGGCGAGGACAAGGCGGGGGCGGTCTCCCTCGCCCTGCGCGGCCCCGGGGAGCTCCAGGCACCCGCCTCCGGCGCGTACGGCACCGCCCGGACCCTCTGGCTGCTCGACCGCTCCGCGGCGGCCGAGCTGCCGCCCCAGCTGTACCCGCCCGCCTCGGCCTGACCGGGCCCGCGGCACACGCCTGCGCCCCGCCGGACGTCCTGTCCGGCGGGGCGCACGTGCGTACGGGGTCGGGCGGCGGCCGGGGTCAGACGGCGGCCGGGGCGGGCGCCCGCTCCTCGACGGCCGGGTCGGCCTCCGGCGCGGGCGGGGTCGGCCCGCCCGCGGCACCGCGGGCGTCCAGCCGCTTGATCAGCTTCCGGCCGAGGACGATCATCGGCTGCTCGACCCGGTGGTACAGCACGTCCGCCGCGAGCAGCGCGACGACCACCACCGCCAGGCCCGCGGCCGGGGAACCGTGGTGCAGCTTCGGCGCCATGCCGAAGACCGCGGACGCGGCCAGCACCTGCACCAGGTAGAGGCCGTACGAGCGCTCGCCGACGAACACCAGCGGGCGGCGGGAGAGGAGCCAGCGCCCGGCTCCCGGACCGAGGAGCGAGGGCAGCAGCAGCGCCACACCCACGCCGTAGACCACGACGGTGTGGCGCTGGCCGTGCAGGGCTTCGGTGAGCCGGGGCACCGACAGGTGCAGCACCACGAATGCGGCCCCCACCACGGCCCCGACCGCGGGATGGGTCAGCGGGGCGAGCAGGGCGAACCCGCGGCGGCTGTGCAGGACGAGGGCCAGCAGGGCGCCGGTCATCAGCACCGTGTAGTGGACGGCCAGCGACTCCCACGCCGCGGAGAACGGCACCAGCAGCACCGCGATGCCGAGCAGCGCCACCGGGATCCGCAGCCGGAGCGCGACCGCGCCGGCCAGGATCAGCGCCAGCGGCCAGACCAGGTAGAACTTCTGCTCGACGCCGATCGTCCAGGAATGGAGGAACGGCGTGCCGGCGGCCAGGTCGTACTCGTTGAGGAAGGTCGCGTAGTGCGCCAGGTGGCCGCGGAGCAGCTTCCAGCCCTGGCCGTTGCGGTACTGGGTGACCGCGGTCGCCGCCAGCACCACGTAGTAGAGGGGCATGATGCGGAAGATCCGGCGCAGGTAGAAGTCGCGCAGGGATATCCGGCCGGTCCGGTCCCGTTCGCGGAGCATCAGCGTGGTGATCAGGAAGCCGGACACCACGAAGAAGACGTGCACCCCGATCCAGCCGGAGAGGAACGCCGCACGCGGCCCCGCGAAGTGGAAGAACACCACGATCACCGCGGCGAAGGCGCGCAGACCGTCGAGCGCGTCGAACCTGCGCATCCCCAGGAACTCGGCGTGGGTCAGCTTGCGCACGGGGTCACTCCAGTCGGTGGTACGGGGGACGGCTCGCTCGGAACAGCCCGAAGGGCGCCGCCGTCACCGGCGGCGCCCTTCGTGTTGCTTCCTCAGATCTCGCCGCGGAGCTTGGCCAGCGCCTCGGCGAGGATCGCCTCGCCGTCGGCGTCGGTACGGCGCTCGCGCACGTACGCGAGGTGGGTCTTGTAGGGCTCGTTGCGGGCCGGGGCCGGAGGGTTGTGCTCGTCCTGGCCTGCCGGGAACCCGCAACGCGGGCAGTCCCAGGTCTCCGGGATCGCCGCTTCGGCGGCGAAACTGGGGCGCGTCTCGTGCTTGTTCGCGCACCAGAAGGAGATCCGGTTACGGGGGGCGGACTCGCCGCGCTCCGCCTCGCCCATGGGGCCTGCGCCGACTCTGCTTCCTCGGATGGCGTTGCCACTTGCCACGGTTGGACTCCCTGCGTGCTGGTGCCGCCCGGCCGCGGCTGTGCGGACGGTGGCGAAGTCGTCCTAGTGTAAGCGGGAGTTAAAGCTCTGCCACCACCGCCTGCCGAACCGGGCTGCGACCGGCCCGCGGAGGGCCGGACGGGACGTCGGCTACTTGTACTTGAGCAGCAGGCTCAGCACCACGATGCAGGCGAACCAGGCGAGGCCCACCAGGATCGTGATGCGGTCGAGGTTCCGCTCGGCCACCGCGGAGCCACCGCCGGTGGACATCGCGCCACCGCCGAACATGTCGGACAGGCCGCCGCCCTTCCCCTTGTGCAGCAGCACCAGGAGGATCATCAGCAGGCTGAAGATGATCAGGGCAATCGAGAACCCGAGAACCACGGCGGGACCAACTCTCTCGTATCTTCGGCGAAGGGGCCGGGCCGCGTGGAAGCGGTCCGGCCCCAAAGCCTACGTTGCTGCGGCGGCGTTAGCCTACTGCCTGCTCGCGGTAGCGCACGATCTTGACGAACTCCTCGGCGTCCAGCGAGGCACCGCCGATCAGACCGCCGTCGATGTCCGGCTTGGCCATCAGGCCGGCCGCACTGGAGGACTTCACCGAACCGCCGTACAGGATGCGGACCTTGCCGGCCAGCTCGGCGTCGTACAGCTCGGCCAGGCGGGCGCGGATCGCACCGCAGACCTCCTGGGCGTCCTCCGGGGTCGCCACCTCGCCGGTGCCGATCGCCCAGACCGGCTCGTACGCGACGACGACCGTCTCCGCGTCCGAGGCCGGCACGCCCTCCAGGGCGCCGTCCAGCTGCGCCAGGGTGTGCTCGACGTGGGTGCCCGCCTTGCGGACGTCCAGCGGCTCGCCGATGCACAGGATCGGGGTGATCCCGCTGCGGTAGGCGGCCTTCACCTTGGCGTTGACGATCTCCTCGTCCTCGCCGTGGTACTGGCGGCGCTCCGAGTGGCCGATCACCGCGTAGGTGACCTTCAGCTTGGCCAGCATCGGGCCGGAGATCTCACCGGTGTAGGCACCGGAGTCGTACTGCGAGATGTCCTGCGAGCCGTACTTGATCTTCAGCTTGTCGCCGTCGACCAGCGTCTGCACCGACCGCAGGTCGGTGAACGGGGTCAGCACGGCGACCTCGACGGCCTCGTAGTCCTTGTCGGCCAGCGCGAAGGCCAGCTTCTGGGTGTGCTGGATGGCCTCGAGGTGGTTGAGGTTCATCTTCCAGTTGCCCGCCATCAGCGGGAGGCGCTCAGTCATCTTCCTCAGCCTTCCAGGGCGGCGAGACCGGGGAGGGTCTTGCCCTCCAGGTACTCGAGGCTTGCGCCACCGCCGGTCGAGATGTGCCCGAACTTCGTCTCGTCGAAGCCCAGGGTGCGGACGGCCGCGGCGGAGTCGCCGCCGCCGACCACGGTGAACGCGTCGGAGTCGATCAGGCCCTGGGCCACGACCCGGGTGCCCTCGGCGAACGCCGGGTGCTCGAACACGCCCATCGGGCCGTTCCAGAACACGGTCTTCGCGTCGGCGATCTTCTCCGCGAACAGCTGCGCCGTCCGCGGGCCGATGTCCAGGCCGAGCGCGCCGTCCGGGATGGCGTCCGCGTCGACCACCGCGAAGTCCTCCACCGGGGCCCCGCCCTTGACGTCCGGGAAGGAACCGGACACCGCGGTGTCCACCGGGATCACGAACTCCACGCCCTGCTCGGCGCCGCGCTTCAGGTAGTCCTGGACGACCGGGATCTGGTCCTCCTGCAGCAGCGAGGCACCGACGCCGTGGCCCTGGGCCGCGATGAAGGTGTACATCATGCCGCCGCCGATGAGGATCCTGTCGGCCTTGCCGAGCAGGTTCTCGATCACGCCGACCTTGTCGGAGACCTTCGAACCGCCGAGCACCACGACGTACGGGCGGGCCACCTCGTCGGTGAGGCGCTTCAGCACCCCCACCTCGGTGGCGATCAGGTCGCCGACCGCGTGCGGCAGGCGGGCCGGCAGGTCGTACACCGAGGCGTGCTTGCGGTGCACCGCGCCGAAGCCGTCGCCCACGTACACGTCGGCCAGGCCGGCCAGCTCGTCGGCGAAGGCGCCGCGCTCGGCGTCGTCCTTGGCGGTCTCGCCCGCGTTGAAGCGCAGGTTCTCCAGCAGCGTGACCTCGCCGTCGGCCAGGGCGGCGACGGTGGCCTTCGCGCTCTCGCCCACGGTGTCGGTGGCGAAGGACACCGGGACGCCGAGGATCTCGCCGAGGCGGACGGCCACCGGCGCGAGGGAGTACTGCGGGTCGGGCTCGCCCTTCGGGCGGCCCAGGTGCGAGGCGACGACCACCCTGGCGCCGGCCTGCACCAGCTTGGCGATGGTCGGCGCGACGGCGCGGATCCGGCCGTCGTCGGTGATGATCCCGCCGGACAGCGGCACGTTCAGGTCGGCGCGGACGAACACCCGCTTGCCGGCGACCTGGAGGTCTTCGATCGTCTTCACGGTCTTGGGTCTCCCGAGGAAGGTGGTGCGTGTCGGCGGCACGGCGGCGGGCCACCAGATAACACGACGGGCGAGGGTGGGGACGCGAAGCGGAGGCCCGGACGGCGTCAGCCTTCCGGGCCCCGCACCTCACGTCACGTCAGCTCCCGCGCAGGGGTCAGAGCTGGCCGCCGACGAGCGTGGTCAGGTTGACGAGACGGTTCGAGTAGCCCCACTCGTTGTCGTACCAGCCGAAGACCTTGACCTGGTTGCCCTGGGCCATGGTCATCAGGGAGTCGAAGATCGTGGAGAACGGCGAGTTCACGATGTCGGAGGAGACGATCGGGTCCTCGGTGTACTGCAGGATGCCCTTGAGGTCGCCCTCGGCCGCCTTCTGGAAGGCCGCGTTGACCTCCTCCACGGTGACCTCGCGCTCCAGGGTCACGACCAGGTCGGTGATCGAGCCGGTCGGCACCGGGACGCGCAGCGAGGTGCCGTCGAGCTTGCCCTTGAGCTCGGGCAGGACCAGGGCGGTGGCCTTCGCGGCACCCGTCGAGGTCGGGATGATGTTCAGCGACGCGGCACGGGCACGGCGCAGGTCCTTGTGCGGGAAGTCCAGCGTGACCTGGTCGTTGGTGAACGCGTGGACGGTGGTCATCAGACCCTTGACGATCCCGAAGTTCTCGTTCAGCACCTTCGCCAGGGGGGCGACGCAGTTGGTGGTGCAGGAGGCGTTCGAGATGACGGTGTGGTTCGCCGGGTCGTACTTGTCGTCGTTGACACCCATGACGATGGTGACGTCTTCGTCCGTCGCGGGCGCCGAGATGATGACCTTCTTCGCGCCGGCCGTGACGTGCTTCTTTGCAAGCTCGGCCTTGGTGAAGATACCGGTGGACTCGATGACGATGTCGACGCCCAGCTCGCCCCAGGGGAGGTTCGCGGGGTCGCGCTCGGCGACGACCTTGAAGGTCTTGCCGTCCACGGTGATGCTGTCGGCGGTGTGGGAGACCTCGGACTGCAGGGTGCCGAGGATCGAGTCGTACTTGAGCAGGTGCGCGAGGGTCTTCGTGTCGGTCAGGTCGTTGACACCGACGATCTCGATGTCCGCGCCCTGAGCCTGAACCGCACGGAAGAAGTTGCGGCCGATGCGGCCGAATCCGTTGATGCCTACCCGGATCGTCACGAACCGATCTCCTCTTAGGTACGCCGGACTGAATTCCGACGGGGGTTGAAATGGGATGTCCCCGACCACCCATGACCCTACCTCCCCGCGGCTCCGCTGGGCACATCGCCTCTCCGCCCGGGGCGGCACGGCACCGTGCGGACCGCCCATCGGATTACCCGCGAGTAACTCCTGTGGCGGGCGTGCATAAAGGGGCGCGGGGAACGGCGCGAATCGGCTGACGCGCAGTCGCGCCTTCCGATTCGCGCCGTTCCCCGCGCCCCTTTATGTGTCCGAATAGCGAAACACGGATTGTCAGCTGAGCGCCATCTCGTCGGTGAGGTTGGCCTCGGTGCTCGGCAGCCCGAGCTCCGCGGCGCGCTTGTCGGCCATCGCCAGCAGGCGGCGGATCCGGCCGGCCACCGCGTCCTTCGTCAGCGGCGGGTCGGCGAGCGCACCGAGCTCCTCCAGCGAGGCCTGCTTGTGCTGCATCCGCAGCTGGCCGGCGGCGGCCAGGTGCTCGGGCACCTCGTCGCCCAGGATCTCCAGCGCGCGCTGCACGCGCGCGCCCGCCGCGACCGCCGCGCGCGCCGAGCGGCGCAGGTTGGCGTCGTCGAAGTTCGCCAGCCGGTTCGCGGTGGCGCGCACCTCGCGCCGCATCCGGCGCTCCTCCCAGGCGAGCACCGCCTCGTGCGCCCCCAGCCGGGTCAACAGCGCACCGATCGCGTCACCGTCCCGGATGACCACCCGGTCGACGCCGCGGACCTCGCGGGCCTTGGCCGGGATGCCGAGCCGGCGCGCCGCGCCGACCAGGGCGAGCGCCGCCTCGGAGCCGGGGCAGGTGATCTCCAGCGAGGAGGAGCGGCCGGGCTCGGTGAGCGAGCCGTGCGCCAGGAAGGCGCCGCGCCAGGCGGCCTCGGCGTCGCAGGTCGCACCGGACACCACGGCCGGCGGCAGGCCGCGGATCGGCCGCCCCCGCCCGTCCACCAGGCCGGTCTGCCGGGCGAGCAGCTCGCCGTCCTTGACCACCCGGACCACGTACCGGCTGCCGCGGCGCAGCCCGCCGGGGGCCATCACGACCAGGTCCGAGGAGTGCCCGAAGATCTCCAGCAGGTCCTTGCGCAGGCGCCGGGCCGCGATGGCCGTGTCCAGCTCCGCCTCGATCACGATCCGGCCGCTCACGATGTGCAGACCGCCCGCGAACCGCAGGATCGCCGAGACCTCGGCCTTCCGGCAGCAAGCCCGGGTGACCGGGAGCCGGGAGATTTCGTCCTTCACCGCAGGAGTCATCGCCATGGGCCGATCCTTCCATGTGTCCGGAAAATCCGGTCGTACGCAGCCGCCAGGAGCTCCGGGTCGTGTCGCGGGGTCCCGTCCGCCCGGGCGACCCGCCCGAGCACCAGGGCCGCGCCCATCCGCTCGGCGGCCTTCTCCAGCCCGGCCAGGTCGGCGAGGCCGAACGCCCCGCCGGTGACCGCCCGCTCGTCGACCAGCACGGCGTCGACCTCGAGGTCCGGCGCGTGGTCGGCGATCACGTCGAGGTGCCGCTGCGGGCTGAAGCCCTCGGTCTCCCCGGGTTGGGGGGCGAGGTTCAGGGTGAGCAGCCGGCGCGCGCGGGTCTCGACCAGCGCCTTGGCGAGCTCGGGCACCAGCAGGTGCGGCAGCACGCTGGTGAACCAGGAGCCGGGGCCGAGCACCACCCAGTCCGCCTCCAGCACGGCCTCCACGGCCTCCGGCACGGCGGGCGGCTCCTCCGGCAGCAGCCGCACCGACTGCACGGTGCCGGGGGTCACGGCGACGGCGGCCTGGCCGCGGACGGCGCTGAGCTCGTGCGGACGGGCCGGGTCGTGCCCGCGGACCTCGGCCTCGATCTCCAGCGGGACGGCCGACATCGGCAGCACCCGGCCCTGCACGTTGAGCAGCCGGCCCACCCAGTTGAGCGCCTCGACCGGGTCGCCGAGCTTCTCCCACAGGGCGACGATCAGCAGGTTGCCGACGGCGTGGCCGCCGAGGTCGCCGTCGCCGGTGAAGCGCTGCTGGATCACCTCGGACCAGGTGCGGCCCCAGTCGTCGTCGCCGCAGAGCGCGGCGAGCGCCTTGCGCAGGTCGCCCGGCGGCAGCACGCCGAGCTCGGCGCGCAGCCGCCCGCTGGAGCCGCCGTCGTCGGCGACGGTGACCACGGCAGTGAGCTCGTTGGTCAGCCGGCGCAACGCGGAGAGCGAGGCGGACAGCCCCTGGCCGCCGCCGAGCGCGGTGATCCTGGGTGCGCCGGGGCGCGACTTCTGGGCAGCCGGACTGCTTCCGGCCGGGGCTCGCTCGCCAGACCTCTGCTGGAACTGCCGTGCTGGCGAGTATCCCGTCACACCGACCCCATGTTCCTGTCTCGTGCTCCCTTGGGCGGACCGGAACGTCCGGCCGGGGTCAGCCCCGGCCGGTCACTCCCGGCCCATGTCGCGGTGGACGAGCACCGTTTCGACGCCGTCCGCGATCAGACGCCTGGTCAGCCGCTCGGACATGGCGACGCTGCGGTGCTTGCCACCGGTGCAGCCTACGGCAAGAGTCATGTAGCGCTTGCCTTCACGGCGATACCCTTCGGTCACGATCTTCAGCAACTCCGCGTAACCGTCCAGGAACTCCTGGGCACCGGGCTGCTTGAACACGTAGTCGGCGACGTCGCTGTCCGTGCCGGTGTGGGCCCGCAGCTCCGGCACCCAGTGCGGGTTCGGCAGGAAGCGGCAGTCCACCACCAGGTCGGCGTCGACCGGCAGGCCGTACTTGAAGCCGAAGGACATCACGGTGGCGCGCAGCTCGGGCTCGTCGTTGTCGGCGAACTGGGCGTCGAGCTTGGCGCGCAGCTGGTGGACGTTGAGGTTGGAGGTGTCGATCACCAGGTCGGCCTCGCCGCGCAGGTCGCGCAGCAGCTCGCGCTCCTGGGCGATGCCGTCGACGATCCGGCCGTCGCCCTGCAGCGGGTGCGGGCGGCGGACGGACTCGAAGCGGCGCACCAGCGCCTCGTCCGAGGAGTCCAGGAAGACGACGCGCAGCCGCACGCCGCGCTTCTCCAGCTCCTCCAGCGAGGTGAGCAGGTCGTCGAAGAAGCTGCGGCCGCGGACGTCGACGACGGCGCCGATCCGGGGCACGGAGCCCTGCGAGCGGGCGCCGAGGTCCACCATGGTGGGGATCAGCGCGGGCGGCAGGTTGTCCACCACGAACCAGCCCAGGTCCTCCAGGCACTTGGCCGCGGTGCTCCGGCCGGCGCCGGACATGCCGGAGATGATCACCAGCTCCGGCGCGTTGTCGCCCACGTCGGACACGTTCACTTCGGTTCCCCGCTCTCGGTGGTTCGCTTCGGAAGAACGCCCCGGACCCGGCGGTGCTTCCCGGCACCGCCGGTGGGGGCGGTGCCGGGGACAGCGCGGCGACGGGCGTCATCGACCGTCATGGCGTCTCCCGGGGCGCGCCGGCCCCTGCGGGGTCGGCGCTGTCGTCAATGATCTCGCCGGTGGCGGTGTTCACCGCGAGTGCGGCAGGTGGCCGGGAGGCCAACGCTGCCGCAACGGTCTCCGCGGTGCGGCGGCCGATCCCGGGCACCTCGCACAGCTCGTCCACGGTGGCGGACCGCAGCCGCTTGAGGGAGCCGAAGTGCTTGAGCAGTGCCTGGCGGCGGGTCTCGCCGAGCCCGGGCACCGCGTCCAGCCCGCCGGTGGTGAGGCGTTTGGAGCGCTTGGAGCGCTGGTAGGCGATGGCGAAGCGGTGCGCCTCGTCGCGCACCCGCTGCAGCAGGTAGAGGCCCTCGCTGGTGCGCGGCAGCACGACCGGGTCGTCCTGGCCGGGCAGCCAGACCTCCTCCAGCCGCTTGGCGAGGCCGCAGAGGGCGACGTCGTCGATGCCGAGCTCGTCGAGGGCGCGGCGGGCGGCGGCGACCTGCGGCTGACCGCCGTCGACGACCAGCAGCTGCGGCGGGTAGGCGAAGCGGCGGGGGCGGCCGGTCTCCGGGTCGACCGGGCCGGCGGCGTCCCCGCCGGCCCCGGGGACGCCGTCGGGTGCCTCGTCGGCGCCGGTGTCCTCGGGGACGGCCCACTCGCCGGTCTGCTCGCGCTCCCGGAGGTAGCGGCGGAAGCGCCGGCCGATCACCTCGTGCATCGAGCGGACGTCGTCCTGGCCGGCGAAGCCCTTGATCTGGAAGCGCCGGTACTCGCTCTTGCGGGCCAGACCGTCCTCGAAGACGACCATCGAGGCGACCACGTCCTCGCCCTGCAGGTGGGAGATGTCGAAGCACTCGATGCGCAGCGGCACGGAGTCGAGCTCCAGCGCGTCGGCGATCTCCTGGAGGGCGCGGCTGCGGGTGGTGAGGTCGGAGGCGCGCTTGGTCTTGTGCAGTGCGAGCGCCTGCTGGGCGTTCCGGTGCACCGTCGCCATCAGGTCCTTCTTGTCACCGCGCTGCGGGACGCGGAGGTCGACCTGGGCGCCGCGCAGGCCGGTGAGCCACTCGCGGACGGGCCCGGCCGGCTCGGGCAGCGCCGGGACGAGCACCTCGCGGGGCACGTTCTCGGTGCCGGAGCCGTACAGCTGCTGCAGGGCGTGCTCGACCAGGGAGGCGGTGTCGACGTCCTCGACCCGGTCGGTGACCCAGCCGCGCTGGCCGCGGACCCGGCCGCCGCGGACGTGGAAGATCTGGACGGCGGCCTCCAGCTCGTCCTCGGCGAGGGCGAGCACGTCGGCGTCGGTGCCGTCGGCGAGGACGACCGCGTTCTTCTCCATGGCGCGCTTGAGGGCGCCGATGTCGTCGCGGAGCCGGGCCGCCTTCTCGTACTCCATGGCGGCGGCGGCCTCCTGCATCTGCTGCTCCAGGCGGCGCAGGTGACCGCCGGTGCGGCCGGCCATGAAGTCGCAGAACTCCTCGGCGAGGGCGCGGTGCTCGTCGGCGGAGACCTTGCCGACGCAGGGTGCGGCGCACTTGCCGATGTAGCCGAGCAGGCAGGGCCGGCCGACCTGGCTCGCGCGCTTGAAGACGCCGTTGGAGCAGGTACGGACGGGGAAGACGCGGAGCAGCAGGTCGACGGTCTCGCGGATCGCCCAGGCGTGGCCGTACGGGCCGAAGTAGCGCACGCCCTTCTTGTGCGCCCCCCGCATGACCTGCACGCGGGGGAACTCCTCGTTGAGGGTGACGGCGAGCTCGGGGTAGCTCTTGTCGTCGCGGTACTTGACGTTGAAGCGGGGGTCGAACTCCTTGATCCAGGAGTACTCCAGCTGCAGCGCCTCGACCTCGGTGCCGACCACCGTCCACTCCACCGAGGCGGCGGTGGTGACCATGGTGGCCGTGCGCGGGTGCAGGCCGGCGAGGTCCTGGAAGTAGGAGGAGAGCCGGGGACGCAGGCTCTTGGCCTTGCCGACGTAGATGACCCGGCCGTGCTCGTCGCGGAACCGGTACACCCCGGGTGAGAGCGGGATCGCACCGGGCGCCGGACGGTAGGTGGACGGGTCTGCCATGCCCCCTACCGTACCGACTGCCGATGACCGCCCGTGGCCGGTTTCCCGGGGTGCGGCCGCGAACCGATCAGGCGGGTGTGACCTGGACGTTGTTGTTGACGACGGCCACCTTGTAGGAGGGCAGCGGCTTGGGGGCCGGGCCGCCCTCGACGGCGCCGTCGGTGATCGAGAAGCGGCTGCCGTGGCAGGGGCAGTCGATCGTCTTGTCCTTGACCTCGTCGACGATGCAGCCGGCGTGGGTGCACTTGGCGCTGAACGCCTTGTACTCGCCCGCGGCGGGCTGGGTGACCACGATCTTCTGCTCGCGGAAGACCTTGCCGCCGCCGACCGGGATGTCGGCGGCCGGGCCGAGGTCGACCGGGGCCGCGTTCTGGGCCTGGGTGCCGCCGGAGCCGCCCGTCGAGCCCGACGAGCCCGAGGACCCGGAGGATCCCGAGGACGAGCAGCCGGTGACCGCGACGGTGCCGCCCGCGGCGAGCACGGCGGCCGCGCCGCACAGCAGGGTGCGGCGGGAGGCGGCGGGGCCGCGGTCGGTCTCGGCGGCGGAGGCGGTGGCGACGGGCTCGTTCATGCGGGCGGCTCCTCGGACGCGGGTACGGGCGGACCGGCCGCAGTCTATGCCCCGTACCTGGGCGTTCCCGCCCGGCCGAGAGGTACTGACACACCACCTCCCCGGCCGGCAGGGGGCCGGGGAGGTTCGGTGAGCGTGTGCCCGGCTACTTCTTGGCGGCGGCCCGCTTGCGGGCGGTGCCGGTGCCGGTCTTGGCGGCGGCGCCCGCGGCCCCGGCGGTGCTGCCCGCGGCCTTGGCCGCCGTGCTGCGGCTGCCGCCGCGGCGGGCGGCGGGAACGGCCGCGTCGGAGACCCCGGCGAGGATGTCCCGCAGGAACTTGCCGGTGTGGCTGGCGGTGATCGCGGCGATCTCCTCCGGGGTGCCCTCGGCGACGACCGTGCCGCCGCCGTTGCCGCCCTCCGGGCCCATGTCGACGATCCAGTCGGCGGTCTTGATCACGTCGAGGTTGTGCTCGATGACGATCACGGTGTTGCCCTTGTCGACCAGGCCCTCCAGCACCTTGATCAGCTTGCTGATGTCCTCGAAGTGCAGACCGGTGGTCGGCTCGTCGAGGACGTACACGGTGCGGCCGGTGGAGCGCTTCTGCAGCTCGGAGGCGAGCTTGACGCGCTGGGCCTCGCCGCCGGACAGGGTCGGCGCGGACTGGCCGAGCCGGACGTAGCCGAGGCCGACGTCGTTGAGGGTGCGCAGGTGCCGGGCGATCGCCGGGACGGCCTCGAAGAAGGCCAGCGCCTCCTCGATCGGCATGTCCAGCACCTCGGCGATGGACCTGCCCTTGTAGTGGACCTCCAGCGTCTCCCGGTTGTAGCGGGCGCCGTGGCAGACCTCGCACGGGACGTAGACGTCCGGCAGGAAGTTCATCTCGATCTTGATGGTGCCGTCGCCGGAGCAGTTCTCGCAGCGGCCGCCCTTGACGTTGAAGGAGAACCGGCCGGGCAGGTAGCCGCGGACCTTGGCCTCCTGGGTCTCCGCGAAGAGCCGGCGGACGTGGTCGAAGACCCCGGTGTAGGTGGCCGGGTTGGACCGCGGGGTGCGGCCGATCGGCGACTGGTCGACGTGCACCACCTTGTCCACCAGGTCGGTGCCGGTGATCCGGGTGTGCCGGCCGGGCACGCTGCGGGCGCCGTTGAGCTCCCGCGCGAGGTGGGTGTAAAGGATGTCGTTGACCAGGGTGGACTTGCCGGAGCCGGAGACGCCGGTGACCGCGGTGAAGGTGCCGAGCGGGAAGCCGACGGTGACGTCCTGCAGGTTGTGCTCGCGGGCGCCGTGCACGACGAGCTGGCGCTTCTTGTCCCGCGGGCGGCGGACGGCCGGGGTCGGGATGGAGCGCCGGCCGGAGAGGTACTGGCCGGTCAGCGACTCGTCGTTGGCCAGCAGCTCCTTCAGCGAGCCGGAGTGCACGACCTTGCCGCCGTGCTCGCCGGCGCCGGGGCCGATGTCGACGACCCAGTCGGCCGTCTTGATGGTGTCCTCGTCGTGCTCGACGACGATCAGGGTGTTGCCGATGTCGCGCAGCCGCACCAGCGTCTCGATCAGCCGGTGGTTGTCCCGCTGGTGCAGGCCGATGGACGGCTCGTCGAGGACGTAGAGCACGCCGACCAGGCCGGAGCCGATCTGGGTGGCGAGCCGGATGCGCTGGGCCTCGCCGCCGGAGAGGGTGCCCGCGGCGCGGTTGAGCGAGAGGTAGTCCAGGCCGACGTCGACCAGGAAGCGCAGCCGCTCGTTGACCTCCTTGAGGACCCGCTCGGCGATCTTCTTGTCGCGGGCGGTCAGCTTCATCGCGCCGAGGAACTCGGCGCAGTCGCTGATCGACATCGCCGAGACGTCGGCGATCGACCTGTCCTGGATCGTCACGGCGAGCACCACCGGCTTGAGCCGGGTGCCGTTGCAGGCGGGGCAGTGCACCTCGCGCATGTAGCCCTCGAAGCGCTCGCGGCTGGAGTCGCTCTCGGCCTCGGAGTGGCGGCGCTGCACGAACGGCACCGCGCCCTCGAAGGACGTGGTGTACGAGCGGTCGCGGCCGTACCGGTTGCGGTACTTGACCTCGACCTGGGTGCGGTGGCCGTAGAGCAGGGCCTTGCGGGCGCGGGCGGGCAGCCCGGCCCAGGGGATGTCGGTGCGGAAGCCGAGCTCGCCGGCGAGCGCGTCGATCAGGCGCTGGAAGTACTCCTTGGTGTGGCCCTGGGACCACGGGTGGATGGCGCCCTCGTCGAGCGACTTCTCCTCGTCCGGGATCACCAGCTCCGGGTCGACCTCCATCCGGTTGCCGAGGCCGGAGCACTCCGGGCAGGCGCCGAACGGCGAGTTGAAGGAGAAGGAGCGCGGCTCCAGCTCCTCGAAGGAGACGTCGTCGTACGGGCAGTAGAGGTGCTCGGAGTACATCCGCTCGCGCTCCGGGTCGTCCTCCGCGAGGTCGACGAAGTCGAGCACCACCATGCCGCCGGAGAGCTTGAGCGCCGTCTCGACCGAGTCGGTCAGCCGGCGCTTGGCGCTCTCCTTGACCGTCAGGCGGTCGACGACCACCTCGATGGTGTGCTTCTCCTGCTTCTTGAGCACCGGCGGCTCGGTGAGCTGGACGGTCGCGCCGTCCACCCGGGCCCGGGCGTAGCCCTTGGACTGCAGGTCGGCGAAGAGGTCGACGAACTCGCCCTTGCGCTCGCGCACCACGGGGCTGAGCACCTGGAAGCGGGTGCCCTCGGTGAGCTCCAGCACCCGGTCGACGACGGCCTGCGGCGACTGCCGGGCGATCGGCCGCGAGCAGTGCGGGCAGTGCGGCTTGCCGATCCGGGCGAACAGCAGGCGGAGGTAGTCGTAGACCTCGGTGATGGTGCCGACCGTGGACCGCGGGTTGCGGCTGGTGGACTTCTGGTCGATCGAGACCGCGGGCGACAGGCCCTCGATGAAGTCCACGTCCGGCTTGTCCATCTGGCCGAGGAACTGCCGGGCGTAGGAGGACAGCGACTCGACGTAGCGGCGCTGGCCCTCGGCGAAGATCGTGTCGAAGGCCAGCGAGGACTTGCCGGACCCGGAGAGGCCGGTGAAGACGATGAGGGAGTCGCGGGGCAGGTCCAGCGAGACGTTCTTGAGGTTGTGCTCGCGAGCACCGCGGACGATCAGGCGGTCGGCCACTGCTTCTGGCGCCTTTCTCCGGGGAGGTGGGGCTTCGGGGGCTTGAGGGCTTCGGAGCGCTTCAGAGTGCTTCTGGAGCGCTTCAGAGTGCTTCTGGGTGCTTCTGGGCATGCGTGCGGGCGGTCGGCGCGTCCTCGGATCCCACCGCGGCCCGGCCCTGGCGGCAGCGGCCGCACCGGTGGCGGCCGCGGGCATGCCCCAGGGAAGGCAACCAGCTGGACGGGCGATTTCTTCCGACTCGGGACAGCCAGCCTATAGCGCAGGCGTTCGAATATCGACCTTGTCCAGTGGAGACCACCCGAATGAGTGATGCGGCCTCGACACGTTGATCATCAAGGCGGGGAAAGCCCCAGCTCGGCGCGGTCGACGGGCGGTAGCGTCGCCGTGACAACGACCGGCGGCCCCGAGGGGAAACGCCGGACGCACCACCGCACCACCCGGGAGACCGCCATGACCGACCCCGCATCCGCCGGCATCCCGCCCGAGGAGGCCGCGGCCAGGGCCGCCGAGAGCCTCAAGGCCGTCGCCGAGGGCACCGGCCACCTGCTGCGCACCGTCGCCGACCTCGGCCCGGACGCCCTCGGCGGCCCCTCCGCACTGCCCGGCTGGACCCGCGGCCACGTGCTGGCCCACCTCTCGCGCAACGCCGACTCCCTGGTGAACCTGCTGGAGACCGCCCGCACCGGCGTCGACGTCCCCCAGTACGCGAGCCCGGAGGCGCGCGAGCAGGGCATCCGGGACGGCGCCGGCCGCCCGCTCGACGAGCAGCTGGCCGACCTGCGGCGGAGCTCCGAGCGGCTGGCCGCGGCCGCCGAGAGCCTGCCGGACACCGCCTGGACGGTGCCGCTGCGGCACCGCACCGGCTACGTCTTCCCCGCGTACGACGTGCCCTGGAAGCGGCTGATGGAGGTCGAGTACCACCACGTCGACCTGGACGCCGGGTACACCCCCGCGCACTGGCCGGAGTCCTTCGCCTCGGCCGAGCTGGCCCGCCTCGCCGCCCGGCTGGACGGCGCCGAGGGGCTGCCCGGCGTCGCGCTGACCGCCGAGGACACCGGGACCCGGGCCAGGATCGGCGAGCCGGCCGGCCCCGAGCTGGCCGTGGAGGGCCCCGTCCGGGCGCTCACCGCCTGGCTCTCCGGCCGCTCCGACGGCGACGGCCTGCAGGTGCACCGGGCCGGTGTGCTGCTGCCCGACCCGAGGACCGTGCTGCCGCAGCTTCCGCCGCTGAACTGAACAGGCGATGATTGCAGGTGACGGACCTTCAGCCGGCACCCGGCCGCGCCGCGGTGCCCGGCCCCGACGATCGAGGAGCGTAGCGATGTCCTACCACGGAGCGGTCAAGGTCGGCGGCCCGCCCGACGTGCGGGAGCTCGCCCACCTGATCGTCACCAAGGTGGCGGTCGGGCCGTACGACAACAACGCCTACCTGCTGCGCTGCCGCGCCACCGACGAGCAGCTGCTGATCGACGCGGCGGCCGACGCGCCCACCCTGCTGGAGACGGTCGGCGACACCCTGGCCACGGTGGTGACCACCCACCGGCACCACGACCACTGGGCCGCGCTGGCCGAGGTGGTGGCCGCCACCGGCGCCCGCACCGCGGCCGGCCGGATCGACGCCGAGGCCATCGACGTCCCCACCGAGCTGCTGCTGGACGACGGCGACGTGCTGCGGGTCGGCCAGGTCGAGCTCACCGTGCGCAAGCTCGTCGGCCACACCCCCGGCGCGATCGTGCTGGTCTACGACGACCCGCAGGGCCATCCGCACGTGTTCACCGGCGACTGCCTCTTCCCCGGCGGCGTCGGCAACACCTGGAAGGACCCGGAGGCCTTCGCCAGCCTCTTCCGCGACGTCAACGAGAAGATCTTCGACGTGCTGCCGGACGAGGCCTGGGTCTACCCCGGCCACGGCAACGACACCACGCTCGGCGCCGAGCGCCCGCACCTCGGCGAGTGGCGCGAGCGCGGCTGGTGACCGGCCGGTGACCCCGCACCGGGACGGCGGCGGCGCGCCGCCGGGCCGCACGGTCGAGGCCGAGCTCAAGGCCGTCGTCCGCGACCCCGCCGCCGTCCGGGCCCGGCTCCACGCGCTGGCCGGCCCCGGCCGGGCCGAGGTGTACCGGGACACCTACTACGACCTGCCGGACGGCTCGCTGGCCCGCGGCGACCGCGAGCTGCGGCTGCGCACCGTCACCGGCCCGGCGGGCAGCCGCACCCTGCTGACCTGGAAGGACGCCCGCCTCGACACGGTGTCCGGGGCCAAGCCGGAGGCCGAGACCGCCGTCGCCGACCCGGCGGGCGCCGCGGCGGTGCTGCACGGGCTCGGCTACCGGCCGGCGCTGGCCTTCGAGAAGCACTGCCGCAACCATCCGCTCCGCCGGGACGGCCGCGAGCTGTTGGCCACCCTGGTCGAGGTCCCGGAGCTCACCGGGGTCTTCCTGGAGGTGGAGACGGTCTGTGGGGAGGACGAGCTGCCGGCGGCCCTGGCGGCCGTCCGCGGCGTCCTGGCCGAGCTGGGCGTGCCGCCCGCGGACCTCACGGCCGAGGCGTACACCGACGCGGTGGCCGCCGCACGCGGACGCAGCGGCGGGGTGTGACCGGTCCCCGCGGTCGCACCCCGCCGCTGCGGGATCGGGTGGGTCAGACGTCCGCGCCGTCGCGCTCGCCCACCGCTTCGAGGGCCGCGCGCTCCTGCCGGCGGGAGGCGACCAGGCTGGTGACCGTGGTGACGGCGAGCACCGCCACGATGAAGCCCAGCGAGACGCCGATGCTGACCTCCGGCACGTGCACGCCGCTCTCGTGCAGCGCGTGCAGCACCAGCTTGACGCCGATGAAGCCGAGGATCACCGACAGGCCGTAGGCGAGGTGGACCAGCTTCTTCAGCAGGCCGCCGATCAGGAAGTACAGCTGGCGCAGGCCCATCAGCGCGAAGGCGTTCGCGGTGAACACGATGTACGGGTCCTGGGTCAGGCCGAAGATCGCGGGGATCGAGTCCAGGGCGAAGAGCACGTCCGTGGTGCCGATCGCCAGCATGACGATCAGCATCGGGGTCATCAGCCGGCGGCCGTTCTCCACGACGAAGAGCTTGGTGCCGTGGTACTTGTCGGTCGCCGGGAAGCGCTTCTCGATCGCCTTGAGCAGGCGGTTCTCCTCGAACTCCTCCTCCTCGTCGGAGCGGGCGTCCTGGATGAGCTTCCACGCCGTCCAGACGAGGAAGGCGCCGAAGATGTAGAAGACCCACGAGAAGGTGGAGACCAGGGCCGCGCCGCCGGCGATGAAGACCGCCCGCAGCACCAGCGCGATGATCACGCCGAACATCAGCACGCGCTGCTGGTAGATCCGCGGCACCGCGAACTTGCCCATGATCAGGATGAAGACGAAGAGGTTGTCGACGCTCAGCGACTTCTCGGTGATGTAGCCGGCGAAGAACTCGCTCGCGGGCTGCGATCCGTACTGCTTCCAGAGGAAGGCGCCGAACAGCACCGCGAGGACGATCCAGACGACCGTCCAGATCCCGGCCTCCTTGACGGAGACCTCGTGCGGTTTGCGGCCGCCGATGAAGAAGTCGGCCACGATCAGGGCGACCAGCACCCCGATCGTGCCGATCCACAGGCCAAGGGAAACGTCCACGTCTGCTCCTCCGGCAGGTAGGCGAACAGGCATCGTCACTGCCGGAGGTCTCCTCCACCCTGCGGCTCACCGAAGGAGCACGCGGGCCGGCACCCCGGGACACCCGATGGGCGGACGTCCGTGATGACGGGGCTGCCGCTGGGGAGTACTCCCCTCCGTCTACACCGAGGCTAACAGAATCCCCAAGACAAGGTAAAGAAGGTAAAGAGCCGTCGGGGGCGGGGCCGCCCGGGGGGTGCCGCCGGACGCCCCGGCGGTCTCAGAGGTAGGGCTCGATCGCGGGCAGCATGTCCTGGAAGGTCCTGGCCCGCGCCGGTGCGCCGATCGCCTGCATCGCCCAGCCGCCCTCCGGCTCGCGGTACACCTTCGCCATGATCTGCCCGGTGTGCCGGCCGCCCGCCGCCAGCTCGTAGCGGGCCAGTTCCTGGCCGGTGGACTCGTCGACCAGCCGGCAGTGCGCGTCCTGCACCTCGGTGAAGCTCTGCCCGGTGTACGAGCTGACGGTGAACACGATCTGGGTGATGTGCACCGGCACCCGCATCAGGTCGACCAGGATCACCTCGTCGTCGCCCCCGCCGGCACCACCGGTCAGGTTGTCCCCGGTGTGCTGGACCGAGCCGTCGTTGCTCGCCAGGTGCTGGAAGAACACCACGTCGGAGGGGGTGCGCTCGGCGTACAGCAGGGCCGAGGCGTCCAGGTCGACCTGGCGGCTGCGGCTGCGGCTGCCGAACAGACCCTTGCGGACGGCGGCCCGCCAGCCCAGGCCCATCCGCACGACCGTCAGCGACTCCCCCGAGCTCTTCTGCAGGCTGACGCTCTGCCCCTTGGCCAGATTCACCGACACGGTGCTTCCCTCTCTCTGCTCGGCCCGGCGGGAGCGGTCCCACCGCGCTCGGACGGAACACCCCGTTGCCGTCCCCCGGCTGAGGCCCCCAGTGCCCTGCGACCGCACCGCCGCCGCCCGCCGCGCCCGCGCGGCCTGGTCTCCTGTTCGACGACCGGTGCCCGCAGGCCAGCCTAGGGCCTGCGGGCACATGTCATGCAGGGTGTTCCTGCTCGGGGACGGCCCGTGGGAGCGCGTCCGGCCGGGCGGGCTCAGGCCATCCCGGCCTCGCGCATCTGCCGGAGCTCCTTCTTCAGCTCGCCGACCTCGTCGCGCAGCCGGGCGGCCACCTCGAACTGCAGCTCGGCGGCGGCGGCGTGCATCCGGTCGGTGAGGTCCTGGATGAGCTGGGCCAGCTCGGCCGCGGGCAGGCTCTTGGCCGGCTTGCGGTCCGCCCCGAGCGCCGGGACGGGGGTACGGGTCTTGCCGCCCGACCCGCGGTAGCCGGTGGAGAGCAGCTGCTCGGTGTCGACGTCCTCCCGGGCGAGGGTGTCCAGGATGTCGCCGATCTTCTTGCGCAGCGGCTGCGGGTCGATGCCGTTCGCCTCGTTGTACGCCTGCTGCACGGCCCGGCGCCGGTTGGTCTCCTCGATCGCCAGCTCCATCGCCGGGGTGATCCGGTCCGCGTACATGTGGACCTGGCCGGAGACGTTGCGCGCCGCACGGCCGATGGTCTGGATCAGCGAGGTGCCCGACCGCAGGAAGCCCTCCTTGTCGGCGTCCAGGATCGCCACCAGCGACACCTCGGGCAGGTCCAGGCCCTCGCGGAGCAGGTTGATGCCCACCAGCACGTCGTACTCGCCGGCCCGCAGCTCGCGGAGCAGCTCGACCCGGCGCAGCGTGTCGATGTCGCTGTGCAGGTACCGCACCCGGATGTCCAGGCCGAGCATGTAGTCGGTGAGGTCCTCGGCCATCTTCTTGGTGAGGGTGGTGACCAGGACGCGCTCGTCCCGCTCGACGCGGGTGCGGACCTCGTGCACCAGGTCGTCGATCTGGCCCTCGGTGGGCTTGACGATCACCTCGGGGTCGATCAGGCCGGTCGGGCGGATGATCTGCTGGACCGCGCCGTCGCCGCGGGACAGCTCGTACTTGCCGGGGGTCGCCGAGAGGTAGACCGTCTGCCCGATCCGCTCCAGGAACTCCTCCCACTTCAGCGGGCGGTTGTCCATCGCGGACGGCAGCCGGAACCCGTGGTCGACCAGGGTGCGCTTGCGGGAGGCGTCGCCCTCGTACATCGCGCCGATCTGCGGCACCGTCACGTGCGACTCGTCGATGACCAGGAGGAAGTCCTCCGGGAAGTAGTCGAGCAGGGTGTTCGGCGCGGTGCCGGGCTCGCGGCCGTCGAAGTGCATCGAGTAGTTCTCGACGCCGGAGCAGCTGCCGATCTGGCGGAGCATCTCGATGTCGTACGTGGTGCGCATCCGCAGCCGCTGGGCCTCCAGCAGCTTGCCCTGCTTCTCCAGCACCGCCAGGCGCTCGCCGAGCTCCTTCTCGATGTCGTTGACCGCGCGCTCCATCCGCTCCGGGCCGGCGACGTAGTGCGAGGCGGGGAAGACGTAGACCGAGTCGTCCTGGCTGATGATCTCGCCGGTGAGCGGGTGCAGCGTGTAGAGGGCCTCGATCTCGTCGCCGAACATCTCGATCCGGACGGCGAGCTCCTCGTACACCGGGAAGATCTCGATCGTGTCGCCGCGGACCCGGAAGGTGCCCCGGGTGAAGGCGAGGTCGTTGCGGGTGTACTGGATGTCGACGAACCGGCGGAGCAGGGCGTCCCGGTCGATCTCCTCGCCGACCTTGAGCGGCACCATCCGGTCGACGTACTCCTGCGGGGTGCCGAGGCCGTAGATGCAGGACACCGAGGCGACCACGACCACGTCGCGCCGGGTCAGCAGGGAGTTGGTCGCGGAGTGCCGCAGCCGCTCGACCTCCTCGTTGATCGAGGAGTCCTTCTCGATGTAGGTGTCCGTCTGCGGGACGTACGCCTCGGGCTGGTAGTAGTCGTAGTACGAGACGAAGTACTCGACCGCGTTGTTGGGCAGCAGCTCGCGGAACTCGTTGGCCAGCTGGGCCGCCAGCGTCTTGTTCGGCGCCATCACCAGGGTGGGGCGCTGCAGCTTCTCGATCATCCACGCCGTGGTCGCGGACTTGCCGGTGCCGGTCGCACCGAGCAGGACGACGTCCTTCTCGCCGCCGCGGATGCGGCGCTCCAACTCGGCGATGGCCGCCGGCTGGTCGCCGTTGGGCTGGTAGGGGCTGACGACCTCGAAGGGCGTCGTGGACCGCTCGATACTCGTGATGGGGCGCACCACTCCACCGTACGGCCCCGCACCGACAGTGCTGGGCGGTACGGGGAGCCGGGCCCTGCCCGGGCGACCGGTGTCAGCCCTTGGAGCTGTCGCGCGCGAGGGCGACCAGGCGGGAGACGGCGCGGAGGTACTTCTTGCGGTAGCCGCCGCGCAGCATGTCCTCGGGGAAGACCCGGTCGAAGGGGACGCCGGAGGCGGTGACGGGGAGTTCCCGGTCGTACATGCGGTCGGCGAGGACGACCAGCCGCAGGGCGGTGGACTGGTCGTCGACCGGCCGGACGCCGCGCAGGAAGACGGCGTGGACGTCGTCGAGCATGGCGCCGTACCGGCTCGGGTGGACGTTCTTGAGGTGTTCGAGCAGGGCGTCGAAGTCGTCCAGCGAGGCGCCGGGGGCGGTGGCGGCGCGGGCGGTGACCTCGTCGTCGGTGTACGGCGGCGGGGCGTCGGGCAGGCCGCGGTGGCGGTAGTCCTGGCCGTCGATCCGGACGGGCCGGAAGTGCGCCGCCAGGCCCTGGATCTCGCGGAGGAAGTCGGCGGCCGCGAAGCGCCCTTCGCCGAGCTTGTCGGGGAGGGTGTTGGAGGTGGCGGCGAGCTTGACGCCGTTCTCCACGAGGCGGCTGAGCAGGGTGGAGACGAGGACGGTGTCGCCCGGGTCGTCGAGCTCGAACTCGTCGATGCAGAGCAGCCGGTGCCCGGAGAGGGTCTCGACGGCGCCCTTGAAGGTGAGGGCGCCGACCAGGTTGGTCAGCTCGACGAAGGTGCCGAAGGCCTTGGGCCCGGGGGTGGCGTGCCAGAGCGAGGCGAGCAGGTGGGTCTTGCCGACGCCGTAGCCGCCGTCGAGGTAGATGCCGGCCGGGCCGGCCGGGGCGGCGGGACCGCGCCGGAACCAGCTGCGCTTCGGGGCCGCGCCGCTGCCGTTGAGGGAGGCCGCGAACTGCTCCAGGACCTGCACCGCCTCGTACTGGCTGGGCTGGGTGCTGTCCGGGAGGTAGCTGCCGAAGCTGACGCCGGCGAACCGCGGCGGCGGGACCATCTCGGCCACCAGGCGCTCGGCGGGCACGACCGGTCGTCGGTCGGTGAGGGCTGTCACGGTGGCCGTCTCGGGGGCGGTGGCGTCGGCGTGGGGGGCTGCGGGCACGGTAGTACAGGGTACGCCCCGTGGAAGACTCGCCACCATGCAGCTCTTGATGAATCCGCTCACAGCCCCCGTCGCCGACCCGGCCGCGCTGGAGGCGCTCGCCGCGCTGTACGCGTACCCGGACGGGGTGCGCGGGGGGCGGCCGTGGCTGCGCGCCAACATGGTGTCCAGCCTGGACGGCTCGGCCCGGCTGGCGGGCCTGTCGGAGGGCCTGTCGAGCGCCGCGGACAAGCGGATCTTCGGGGTGCTGCGGGCGCTCGCGGACGTGGTGCTGGTCGGGGCGGAGACCGTCCGGGCGGAGGGCTACCGGCCGGCCCGGGCGCGGAAGGAGTTCGCGGCGGCCCGGGCGGCGGCGGGCCAGGCCCCGGCGCCGGCGGTCGCGGTGGTCAGCCGCCGGCTGGCGCTGGACCTCTCGGCGCCGCTGTTCACCGAGCCGCTGGTGCGCACGGTGGTGGTCACCACGGAGGACTCCCCGGCCGAGGCGCGCCGGGCGGTGGCCGCGGTGGCGGACGTGGTGGTGGCCGGCGAGCGGTCGGTGGACCTGGCCGCGGCGGTGGCGGCGCTGGCGGCGCGCGGCTGGACCCGGCAGCTGACCGAGGGCGGCCCGCGGCTGCTGGGCGGGCTGGCGGCGGCCGGGCTGCTGGACGAGCTGTGCCTGTCGCTGGCGCCGCTGCTGACGGCCGGCGACGCGCCGAGGATCGCGTACGGCGCCGCGGTCGAGCAGGTGCGGGCGATGCGGCTGGAGTCGCTGATCGAGGAGGGCGGCTTCCTGTTCACCCGCTACGTCCGGGTGGAGGACGGACCGACCGGTCCGGCCGCGGGGTGACCCCGGGCGGCCGCCGTGGCCCGTGTGGTGCGTGTGCAGCGTGAGGAAAGCTTCCGCCGGGCAAGATGAGGGCAGCGGACCGGGGGGCCTGCACTGCACGAAGGGACTCACGTGTTCAAGACCGTACTGATGATCGAAAAGGCGCTGTCCGACGCGGACGTCGAGCTGGTCACCACGCTGCACGGCGACGAGAAGGTCTCCTTCGTGGTGCTCATGCAGCCGAGAGGAAGACAGGACGAGCTGTTGAGAGCACTCGACGACGTGGCGCTGGGCCATCTCGACAAGGCGGTGCACGAGCACGACGACGAGTCGGTGCCCACGGTGGCCGAGGAGTCCCTGGAGCACAGCCTGCGGCACCTGCGCGAGGCGGGCGCCGAGGCCACCGGCCGGGTGGTGGAGGACAATCCGCTCGACGGCCTGCGGAGCGTGGTCGAGGAACACGGCGCGGACGAGGTGCTGGTGCTGACCTCGCCGCACTTCGTGGAGGAGTTCTTCCACCGCGACTGGGCGTCGCGGGCGCGGCACAAGGTCGGCGTCCCGGTGCTCAAGCTGTTCGCCAGCGACTCCTGAGCTCCTCCGCCGGTGGTGCAGAATCGTCCTTGCGGAACCACCGCGAGGACGGTTCTCGTCCTCCCAGTCCCCGGCTGTACGGAGCATCCCTTGAACGACGCCGCGCACGACCTGCACGCCCCGCACTTCATCGGCATCGGCGGCGCCGGGATGTCCGGACTGGCGAAGATCCTCGCGGTGCGGGGCGCCAAGGTCTCCGGCAGCGACGCGAAGGAGTCCGAGACGGTGCTGGCGCTGCGTGCGCTCGGCGCCGAGGTCGCCGTCGGCCACGCCGCGGAGAACCTGCCGGCCGGCACCAGCAGCGTGGTCGTCTCCAGCGCGATCCGCGCGGACAACCCGGAGCTCGCCGCCGCCCGGGAGCGCGGGATCCCGGTCGTGCACCGGTCCGACGCCCTCGCCGCGCTGATGGGCGGCCGCCGCGCGCTCGCCGTCGCCGGCACCCACGGCAAGACCACCACCACCAGCATGCTGGCGGTCAGCCTCGGCGAGCTCGGCCTCGACCCCTCGTACGCGATCGGCGGCGACCTGGACGCGCCGGGCTCCAACGCGCACCACGGCACCGGCGACATCTTCGTCGCGGAGGCCGACGAGAGCGACCGGAGCTTCCACAAGTACGCGCCCGAGGTGGCGATCGTCCTCAACGTGGAGCTGGACCACCACGCCAACTACGCCTCGATCGAGGAGATCCACCAGTCCTTCGAGACCTTCGTCGGCCGGATCGTGCCCGGCGGCACCCTGGTGGTCTCCGCCGACCACGAGGGCGCCCGGGAGCTGACCCGCCGGGTCCGCGGCCGGGTGGGCCTGAACGTGGTGACGGTCGGCGCCGCCGAGGACGCCGACGTGCGGGTGCTCTCGGTCTCGCCGCGCGGCATGACCAGCGAGGTCACCGTGGAGCTGGGCGGCGAGGAGCTCTCCTTCACCGTCTCCGTGCCGGGCCGGCACTACGCGCACAACGCGGTCTCCGCGCTGGCCGCCGGCGTGGCGCTCGGCGTGCCCGCCGCGGACCTGGCGAAGGCGCTCGGCAGCTACACCGGCGTGCGCCGCCGGCTGCAGCTCAAGGGCGAGGCCGCCGGTGTGCAGGTGATCGACTCCTACGCGCACCACCCGACCGAGATGGCCGCCGACCTGGAGGCGATCCGCGAGGCCGCGGGCGCCGGCCGGGTGCTGGTGGTCTTCCAGCCGCACCTGTTCAGCCGCACCCAGCAGCTGGCCGCGGAGATGGGCGACGCGCTGGCGATGGCCGACGCCTCGGTGGTGCTCGACATCTACCCGGCCCGCGAGGACCCGATCCCCGGCGTCACCAGCGAGCTGATCATCGACGCCGCCCGGAAGGCCGGCGCCGACGTGGCCGCGGAGCACGCCTTCGCCGCCGCCCCGGAGCGGATGGCCGCCCTGGCGAAGCCGGGCGACCTGGTGCTCACCATGGGCGCGGGCGACGTGACCAACCTGGGACCGGAAATTCTCGCCCGCCTCGCGGACGTTGCACCCGGTGCCTGATGGGAGGACTTCCGTGACCCACGAGATCCAGAAGACCGACGCCGAGTGGCGTGCCGAGCTGTCGCCCGAGGAGTACCGCGTGCTCCGCGAGGCCGGCACCGAGCCCGCCTTCACCGGCGAGTACACCGACACCAAGACGGTCGGCGTGTACGGCTGCCGGGCCTGCGGGGCCGAGCTCTTCAGCAGTGAGACGAAGTTCGAGAGCCACTGCGGCTGGCCCTCGTACTACGCGCCGCTGGCCGAGGACCGCGTCGAGTACATCCAGGACACGTCCTTCGGGATGCGCCGGGTGGAGGTCCGCTGCGCCCGCTGCGGCAGCCACCTCGGCCACGTCTTCGAGGGCGAGGGCTACGAGACCCCGACCGACCAGCGCTACTGCATCAACAGCATCTCGCTGACCCTCCGGCCCGCCGAGTAGGGCCGGCCCGGGGGGCACACCTCCGCACGCCCTGTCACCGCGGCGCCACACCGTGCCAGACTGATCATCGGTCGAACCGCACGAAAGGACAACGGTGGCAGGGCGTCGCACTTCCGGAGTACTGGCCATGCTGGCGGAGGCACAGCGCCAACAGCACCGCCGGGAGGAGGCGCAGCGCCGCGCCGACGCGGCCGCGCAGCGGCAGTACGAGCGGGCCCGCCGGGAGGCGGAACGGGCGGCCGCCCAGGGCCAGCGCGAGGCGCTGAAGGCGTACCGGCAGAGCCGGGAGGCGGACGCGGCCCGGCGGACGGCCGAACTGGAGGACCGCGTCGCGGCACTGCGCGGCACGCTCGCCGCGGGCCTGCGCGGGCGGCCCTTCTCACCCGCGGACCTGGCGGCGCCCGCGGCCGCCTTCGCCCCCGGTCAGCTGGGCGTGCCGGTGCCGGTGCCCGACCAGTCCTGGTACCTGATACCGCCGCTGACGGGCGCGCAGGCCTTCGACCCGGCGGCCCGGCGGGCGTGGGACGAGCAGGCCGCGCAGGCCCGCGCCCGGTTCGAACAGGACTGGTACGCGGCGCAGGCCGCCGAGCAGGAACGGCAGCGCCGGCTCGCCGAGTACCGGGCCGAGTTCGACGGCTGGCTGGCCTCCCGGCAGCAGCTCGCGGCCCACGCCGGGCAGCTGGTGGCCGGACTGCGCTCGGGCGCCCCGGAGGCCGTCGAGGAGTACTTCGAGACGGCGCTCGGCTGGCGCGACGACTGGCCCGAGGGCTTCCCGCACACGGCCGAGGCCCGCTGGGACGCCGGGGCCCGCCAACTGGTCGTGGAGTGGCCGCTGCCGGACTTCTCGGTGGTGCCGGCCGTCGCCCGGCACCGGTACGTGAAGGCCGACGACCGGGACGCCGAGGTGGCCCGCCCGGCCGGCGAGCGGCGGACGCTCTACCGGGAGGCCGTGGCGCAGTGCGCGCTGCGGGTGCTCGCGGAGGCGTTCCGGGCGGACGACGCGGACCTGCTCTCCTCCGTCGTGGTGCACGGCGTGGTCGAGGCCGTCGACCCGGCGACCGGCCGGGAGGAGAGCCGCTGCCTGGTCTCGGTGGCCGCCGAACGGGCCGACTTCCTCGCGCTCGACCTGGAGCGGGTGGAGGCCGTGGACTGCCTGGTGGAGGCGCTGGACGGCCGGCTGTCCGCGCGCCCGGACAAGCCGGAGGGCGTCCGGCCGCACGCCACGGGCGCCCCCGCGGCGGCGGCCGCACCGGCCGGCGACGAGGGGCCGGACCTGTTCACCATGGACCCGATCGCCTTCGAGGAACTGATCGCCGAACTCTTCCGCCGCCGCGGCCTGCGCACCCGGACGACCGCCCGCAGCGGCGACGAGGGCGTCGACGTGCTGGCGGAGGACCCGGATCCGATCACCGGCGGGCAGATCGTCATCCAGGCCAAGCGCTACCGGCACACCGTGCCGCCCACCGCCGTCCGCGACCTGGACGCCACCATGGCCCGCTGCGGCGCCAACCGCGGCATCCTCGTCACCACCTCCGGCTTCGGCCCCGGCTCCCGGCGCTGGGTCGAGGGCCGGCCGCTGACCCTGGTGGACGGCCCGATGCTGGTCGCCCTGCTCCGCGAGCACGGACTCGCCGGACGGCTCGGGACGGACGGCACGGCGGGCCGCGGCACCGGGCGGCGGCCGGCACCCGCCGTGCCCGCGGCGGCCGCGGTGCCGACGGTGCTCGCGCCCGGACAGAACGCGGTGCTGCCGGAGAGCGCGCTCGCCGCGCTGACCGTCCGCTTCTCCTCCGCCGGCGCGGACGCCGACCTGACGCTGCTGCTGCTCACCGCCGAGGGCCTGGTCCGCTCCGACGGCGACTTCGTCTTCTACCACCAGCGCAGCGCCGCGGACGGGGCGGTGCTGCTCGGCGAGAAGGCCGCCGCGGACGGGCGGCGCACCGAGTCGGCGGTGCTGCGGCCGGCCGACCTCCCGCCGGAGGTCCACCGGGTCGCCGTCTCCGTCAACATGGACGCCGACACCGGGCTGACCTGCGCCGGACTCACCGACGCGGACCTGCTGCTGCACACCGAGGACGGCACCGCCTGGTCGTTCCGCCCGCCGTCCGACCCCGCGGTGTCGGCGATGCTGGTCGCCGAGGTCTACCGGCACCGGCCGGCCGGCGGCCCCGAGGTGTGGAAGGTCCGCGCGGTCGGCCAGGGCTGGGCGGACGGCCTCGCCGGCCTCGCCCGCGCCCACGGCGTCGACGTCGGCTGAGGGGGCGACACCCCAGGGGCGCGGGGAACTGCGCAATTCGGATGCGGGCCACCGTACGGATCGGGGTCGGCCCAAATCCGTGGTGACAGCCGCACTCGGACTGCGCAGTTCCGCCCCCAGCCTTCGGCCGGGAGGTGCCCCCAGCGCCCCCGTGTCGGCTCACGCAGTGAGTTCGCGGCTGTACTTCCATTCGGCGGCGCAGCGCTCGTACCCGAGCCAGTCGTTGACCGCCAGCATCGGGGCGTTGCCGCCGTCGTTGTGGGTGAAGGCGGCGGTGATGCCGGCCGCGCGGGCCCGGTGCAGGGAGTCGGCCTTGGCGAGTTTGGCGAGGCCGCGGCCGCGGTGGGCCCGGACGGTGGTGGTGAAGGACGACCAGTAGCGGCCCTCGCCGTCGGTCTGTGCGGCGGAGAAGCCGACCGGCCGTCCGTCGGCGAGCACCACGGTGGTGAGCTCGCGGTCGAGGTCGGGCCGGTGCCAGATCTCGGCCAGCCAGGAGGCGTAGCCCTGGTCGGCGAGGTCGACGTCGCCGGGTTCGTCCCGGGTGCCCTCGACGTCGACCAGGTAGAGCGGATGCGGGTCGTCCGCGTACTCGGCGGCGGTGCGCAGTTCGACGCCGGGCGGGCGGGCCGGCAGTGGCGGCAGCGGGGCGGTGAGGTCGCGTCCGGCGAAGTAGGCGACCCGGCCGCGGGTGTAGCCGCGGGCGGTGGCGAAGCCGTGCGCCGCCGGTTCGTCGTCCACCCAGCAGTGCGCGTGCCGGACGCCTTCGGCGGCGAGCGCCTCCTCGGTGGCGGTGAGCAGGGCGGTACCGGTGCCCTGCCCGCGGTGTCCGGGGACGACGTGGACGGCGGCGAAGCCGTGGCCGGGTTCCTCGCTGTCGGGGTAGGCGCCGAACCGGGCGGTGGCGACGATCCGCCCGTCCGCCTCGGCGAGCAGCATCCGCAGGTGGGGCTGGGCGGCGACCTGCCAGGCGACCGTCTCGGGGGTGGTGACAAGATACGGGCGGCCGGCGCGCAGGGCGGCGCAGGCCGCTGTCGCGTCGTCGGGCCGGAAGGCGCGGATCGTGAGCGTCATAGACACGTCACGTTAACGACTCGGCCGCCTCCGCGCCCTCGAATATCGGCCTCCAGGGCGGGAGTTGCCCGCGAATCGGGTGGCACCGCGGAGAAAGCTCAAGTTCAGCTCTGAGTTCGGCTGCCGGTGGTTGGCAGCCGTGTCCGGCCGGTACACCCTCAGCAGCGGACACAGGCAGCACGGGACGCAGGAGAGGGGGGAGCGCGCATGGCGCACTCGACGGAGTCGCCCCGGCTGGGGGTGGGGATCGGCTGGCGGGCGGAGATCGACACCGCGGTCGAGCGGCTGCCCGGCGTGGACTGGGTGGAGGTGGTCGCGGAGAACGTCTGCGCCGGTCACCTGCCGCGTTCGCTGGAGGTACTGCGGGAGCGCGGCGTCACGGTCGTCCCGCACGGGGTGTCGCTGGGCCTCGGGGGCGCCGAGCCGCCGGCCGCGCACCGGCTGGAGCGGCTGGCCGGGGTGGCCGAGGCGCTCGGTGCGCCGCTGGTCACCGAGCACCTGGCGTTCGTCCGGGCGGGCGGGATGGAGTCCGGCCACCTGTTGCCGGTGCCGCGGTCGCGGGACGCGCTGCGGGTGGTCGCGGAGAACGTCCGGATCGCGCAGGAGCAGTTGCCGGTGCCGCTGGCCCTGGAGAACATCGCGGCCCACCTGCGCTGGCCGGACGACGAGCTGACCGAGGGCGAGTTCCTCGCCGAGCTGGTGGAGCGGACGGGCGTGCGGCTGCTGGTGGACGTCGCCAACCTGCACACCAACCGGGTCAACCTGGGCCTGGACGTCACCGCCGAACTGGCCCGGCTGCCGCTGGAGGCCCTCGCCTACGTGCACGTCGCCGGCGGGGTGGAGCGGGACGGCGTCTGGCACGACACCCACGCCCACCCGGTCACCGAGCCGGTGCTGGAGGTGCTCGCCGAACTGTGTGGGCGCGCGGTGCCGCCCGGTGTGCTGCTGGAGCGCGACGACGCCTTCCCGCCGCCGGCCGAGCTGGCCGGTGAACTCGACGCGATCCGGGCCGTCCTGGAGCGGGCCCCGCTCGCCGAGGGGGTGCGGCACGGTGGCTGAACCCGACGAGTACCTGCTGCGCGGGGACGACGCCGAGCTGGCCGTGGCCCGGGCCCGGCTCGCCGAGCGGCAGACCGGGCTGATGGCCGCGCTGGTCGCGGGCGGTCCGGTACCGGAGGGCTTCGACCCGGCGCAGGTCGCCACCCAGGCCCGCGGGCTGCTCGCCAAACGGCGGGACACCACCGCGCGGGTGGTGCCCGAGCCGGCCCGGATTCTCGGCGCCGACTGGCGCCCGCTGTTCGAGCGGTACGCCCGGCAGGGCCCGCAGCGCGGCGGGTACCGGGCCGACGCACGGGAGTTCGCCGCCTGGGCGCTGGCCGCGGACCCGGCCGCCGCCTGGCGGGACGAACTGGAGCACTGGCTGCGGCCCGCGGCCGACACGCACGCCCCGGGTCCGCTGCGGGCGGGCCGGGCGGTGCTGGCCCGCGCGGTGCACGACCGCCTGCGCCGCCGCGGCGGCGCGGCCACCCACGGCCGGCCGGCCCCGTCCCGGGGCTGAGCACGGCACCACCGGGTCCACCGGACCCGTTCGACCCACGGGGGAGACAACGATGTGGAGCACGGAGTTCACCGTGGCCCTCGTCCTGGTGCTGGTCACCGGGACGGCAGTGGGTGTCACCCGGGCGCGGCTGCGCCGGGTGCCCCACCCGCAGGGCTTGTCCGGGCGCGGCCTGGAACTGATGGAGACGGCCTTCCTGGCCGGCGGCCCGACCCGGGTCGCGGTCACCGCCCTGGTGCGGATGCAGCAGGAGGGCCGGGTGATCGTGGCGCGGTCCGGCCTGGTCACCGTCACCGACCCGGCGCCGCGGGACGCCGTGGAGGCGGCGCTGATCGACGCGGCCGGACCCGGCCGGCAGCAGGACGCCGACGTGCTGCGCCGCCAGGTGGCGCGCAGCGCCGCCGTGCAGGAGATCGGCGACCGGCTGGCCGACCGCGGCCTGATGCGCCGGCCGGACCGGCACCGCGCGGTGGTGCGGGCCCGCCGGGTGATGGGCCTGGCGCTGCTGGCGACGGTGGTGCTCGGCGTGTTCGCGATGGTCGACTGGACGGACCGCACCTTCAACGGCCGGTACACCGGCCCGCCGCCGGTCTTCCCGTTCGCGGTGCTGCTGGTGGCCGGCGTGGTCTCCATGGTGGCGACCAGGCCGGACCGCGGCCGGGTCACCCCGGCGGGCCGCCGCCAGCTGTCGATGATGAAGGAGGGCGGCGCCTGGCGCCCGTACGACGTGGTGGCGCCCGTCGCCGCGCTGACGGTGCTCGGCGCGCTGGCCCTGGAGGGCACCGACGAGCTGGACGAGGAGATGCGGGCGGCGCTGACCGCCCGGCAGCTCGCCTCCTCGTCCTCGTCCTCGGCCTCGTCGTCCTCGTCCTGCTCCACCGCGACCTGGTGCGGCTCCGGCTCGGACAGCGGTTCCTCGTCGAGCTGCGGCTCGTCCAGCTGCGGGTCCTCCTCGTCCAGTTGCGGCTCCTCGTCGGGCTGCGGTTCGTCCGGGAGCTCGTGCGGATCCTCGGGCAGCTCCTGCTCGTCGGGGAGCTCCTGCGGCTCCAGCTGCGGCGGCGGAGGATGCGGCAGCTCCTGACCCGGCTTGTCACAGTTTCGTATCGCGGGCGGGGCACGTGTTCCCCGCCCGCCCCTGCCGGGACTAGAACAGCCCCATGTGGGTGCTCCTCCTGATCCCGGCCTGCGCCGCTGCGGCGTTCTCCTGCCTGCAGCTGGTCCGGGTCGCCACCAGGGCCGACCTGCTCGACGGCTTCGGCCCCCGGCCCCCCGAGGCGGTGGGGATCGGCCTGTACGAGACCGCCTACCTGGCCGGTGGACCGGGCCGGGTGGTGGAGCTGGCGCTGGTGCTGATGGCCGGCCGCGGCCGGCTGCACCTCGCGCACACCGGCTGGACGACCGTGGTCGACCCGCGCGGCCGCAGTCGGCTGGAGCGGGCGCTGATCGAGCAGATCGGCCCCGAGGGCCAGTGCCGGACGGGGCCGCTGCGGGCCTCGCTGGCGGCGCACCCGACCGTGCGGGAGATCGGCGACCGCCTCGCCCGGGCCGGCCTGGCGACGCCGGAGACCGTCCGCCGGGACACCTCGCGGGCGGTGCGGCAGGTCCGGATGGCGCTGCTGCTGTGCGTCCTGCTGCTGGCCGCCTCGCTCGCCCTCGCCGCCCCCGGCACCGGGGACGCCAGTGCGGCGATCGCCTGGTTCTCGCTGCCGCTGATCCTCACCTGCGGCACCCTGCTGATGGCCCGGGTGGACGTGCACACCTACACCCGGTTCGCCGCGCCCGCCGGCCTGGAGGTGCTGCGCACCGCGCGGGTGCCCCGGCAGCTCGGCCACACCCGCGACCCGGAGCAGGCGCTGCTCACCGCGGTGGCGATGGTCGGCCCGGCCGCGCTGACCGACGAACGGCTGCGGGCGGCGCTGCGGACCTGAGTCCGCGGCGCCGCCCGCAGGGCAGCAACCGGCCGGGCCGGCCTCGACCGGGCCGCAACCGATCGGGCCGCCGCCGATCGGGCCGCCGCCGACCGGGCCGCAGCCGACCGGCGCGGCTCAGACCAGGCCGGCGAGGAGCTCGGCGACCGGCTTGCGGCGGCCGGTGAAGAACGGCACCTCCTCGCGGACGTGCAGCCGGGCCCGGGACGGGCGCAGGTCGCGCATCAGGTCGACGATCCGGTGCAGCTCGTCGGCCTCGAAGGCGAGCAGCCACTCGTAGTCGCCGAGGGCGAAGGAGGCGACCGTGTTGGCCCGGACGTCCGGGTAGCCGCGGGCCATCTTGCCGTGCTCGGCGAGCATGGCGCGGCGCTCCTCGTCGGGCAGCAGGTACCACTCGTAGGAGCGGACGAACGGGTAGACGCAGACGTAGTCGCGGGCGCGCTCGTCGGCGAGGAACGCCGGGATGTGCGACTTGTTGAACTCGGCCGGGCGGTGCAGCGCCATGTTCGACCAGACCGGCTCCAGCACGCGGCCGACGGCGGTGCGGCGGAAGCGGTTGTACGCCTCCTGCAGGTCGTCCGAGTCCTCGGCGTGCCACCAGACCATGACGTCCGCGTCGGCGCGCAGGCCGGACACGTCGTAGGTGCCGCGCACGGTGACGTCCTTGGCGGCGAGCTGGGCGAAGAGCTCGTCCACCTCGGCGGCCAGGGCGGCACGGTCCTCGGGCAGCTCGCCCTTGAGCTTGAACACCGACCACATGGTGTAGCGGATGACCTGGTTGAGGTCGCGGGCCTTCTTCTTCACGGGCTGCTGTTCAGTGCTCTCAGTCATGTCCTCATTGTCCCTTCCGGGGCCCCGGCGCCGTCCGCCGGGGTCAACAAGTCGTTGACGGCGCGGCGGGCGCTGCCGATGCAGGCAGGGATGCCCACGCCGTCGTAGGCGGCGCCGCAGACCGCCAGCCGGCCGGCCTGCGCGACCAGCCGGCGGACCCGGGCCGTCCGGTCCAGGTGGCCCACCGGGTACTGCGGCAGGCCGGCCCGCCAGCGGGTGACCGCGGTGGCGAACGGCGCGGCGCGCAGCCCGGTCGCCCGCTCCAGGTCGGCCAGCGAGCGGGCGACGAGCTCCTCGTCCGGCAGGTCGAGGGCGGCCTCCTCGCGGTGCCGGCCGAGCGAGGTGCGCAGCAGGAAGGCCCCGGGGGCGGCGCGGTCCAGCCAGCCCCACTTGTAGGAGGAGAAGGTCGAGGCCTTGATCGCCCGGCCGTCCACGGGCGGGACCAGGAAGCCGCTGCCGTACGGGAGGGCGGCCGCGTCGGTGCGTTCGAAGGCCATGGTGACCAGGGCCATCCCGGCGTACTCGACGGCGTCCAGCTCGGCCGCGGCGGCGGGGACGTCGGGGCGCAGCAGCGCGGCCGCCTGCGGGGCGGGCACGGCCAGCACCACGGCGTCGGCGTGCAGCAGCTCGCCGCCGACGGCCACCCGCCAGCCCTCGGGGGTGCGGCGCAGTGCGTCGACGGGGCTCGCGGTGCGCAGGTCGGCGCCGGCGCGGCGCAGGTGGGCCGCGGCGGCCTCCGGCAGGGTGCCGAGTCCGCCGCGGATGCCCTGGAAGACCGGGCCGGCGTCGGGGCGGGCCCGGCCGACGAGCTCGTGCACGCCGTCGACCAGGGTGCCGCCGCTCCGGGCGAGCGGGAGCAGCTGCGGGACGGCGGCGCGCAGCGAGATCTCGTCGGCGTGGCCGGCGTAGACGCCGCCGAGCAGCGGTTCGACGAGCCGATCCACGACCTCGCGGCCGAGCCGGGCGGAGACGTAGGCGCCGATCGCGACGTCCTCGCCGACGCTGGTCGGGCGCTCGTGGCGGGCGCGGTCCAGGCCGTCGGCGGAGAGGACCTCGGTGGCGGCCAGCGCGTCGAGGTCGCCGGGCACGCCCATCAGCTGGCCGCCGGGCAGCGGGCGCAGGGCGCCGCGGGTCCAGATGGCGGCCTTGGCGCCGGTGGGCGGCTCCAGTTCGTCGGCGAGGCCGACGGCGCGGGCCAGCTCCACCGCTTCGGGGCGGCGGGCGAGCATCGACTCGGCGCCGAGGTCGACCCGGACGCCGCCGACCTCGCCCGCCATCAGCTTGCCGCCGAAGCGCTCGGACGCCTCCAGCACGGTGACCCGGTGCGGGCCGTCGGTCAGGAACACCGCTGCGGCGAGTCCGGCGATGCCGCCGCCGATCACCACGACATGAGGTTCTGCCATGTCCCGCAGTCTTGCACTCCTTAACCCCCGGGCCGGGGGTGCCCCGCTCGGCCGCGGCCGGTCCGTCCCGGCCGGACTGTCGGCGGCCCGTCAACTCCGCTTCCCCGCACGGGCGGTGTACACCGGGGCGAGGCCGGACCGTGACCCGTTCGGGACCGCCGGGACGGGTCCGGACGGGCCGCGGGCGCGTCCAATGGTGCGACCGGCGCGGAAGACCGCGCGGAGGGACCAGGGGAGGACGGACATGGGGCGCACGGACACGGGACGCGCGGGCAGACGGGTGCTGGCGGGCACCGCGCTGGCGGCGGTGCTGCTGCTGAGCGGCTGCGGTGCGGAGGGCGGCGGCCGTTCCTCCTCGGACGCCGCGGCACCCGCCCGGGCGGCGGCGCAGAAGGCCGCCCCGACCGCGGGCGGGGGCGCGGCCGGGGCGGGGG